>JBKJSQ010000024.1:0-3333 GCA_046594495.1 Minisyncoccia bacterium
GAGTAATGGGTTGTACCGCCATTATCAGCGAGGTAGAAAATATATTTATGTTTTTCAGGATAGAGCGCCGCATGAATTGAATCGAGTGACGGCGACCCGATTGGCCCCGGTGGCAAACCTTTGTGCACATACGTGTTATATGGATTATCGCTTCGCAAGTCTGCAAGCGTGAGCTGGAACGTGTTCTTTCCCATTATGTAGAGAAATGTTACATCCACTTGGAGCGGCATTCGTACCGCGAGTCGGTTGTACAACACTCCGGCAATCATATGGCGATCATCGGATCGACTTGCTTCGCGCTCAATAATGGAAGCGAGCGTAATGATGTCATGCAAACTATACGAAGAGGATGCAATCGCATCCTTGTACGGCTCGAGCTTCATGTCGAAGTCTGCTCGCATAGCATGAATCACCGTGTCCTCGTTGGCATTCGGTAAAAAGAAATACGTGTCGGGAAACAGAAAACCCTCCTGCGGCTGCGCCTTTGCAAGAAACTTATCGGAATCAAATCGAAGCAGTCTACTTTTGTAAATGATGGCCATCGAGCGTGTGGTTGCCCCTTCGGGAATCCGAATCTTCTCCGGCTCCAATCCGAATGCACCAAGTGAGACGGCGCGCACGACGCTAAAGAGGTCTTTCGGTGCCTTAAACACGTAATCACCAGCGTGCAGCGTGCGAGCCTGTCCAGTAATCGCCGCAATGAATTTAAACGCGAGGCCTGAGCGCACAACGCCGCTCGCTTCGAGATCAAATGCGATCTCATCGACTGACGCGCCCTCTCGAACAGTTATGAGTTGATGCAGCGGAAAGTTTGCAGGCGGCTGAATCGCGTACACGTAGACAAAGAGCGTCAAGGCTCCAGCTGTAACAGCAATGATGATTGTGCGCCGATTTGCATGCACCCGCCACTTCTGCGACAAGTCTTCTTGAATTTCGTCACTCGTCGCAAAAAATTGTATTACAAACTGTGAGACATCAAAACAAAACTCACGAATAATGGATACAATCTTTTTCATACTTATCGCGGCAAATTGGAAGGAGCCGATGCCTTCGTAGCAGGAATGCGTTCGAGTCCCGGCGTTTGTATGGTGGAGCTCGGTGGATGCCAAATACTTGCCAGCTCTTCGTTGGTCATGACAAAGGTTGGGGTCTTCCATGGCGACGTAAAGAAACTGCGGCGTCGGTATGCATCTAGAAATCGTCGTGTAACAATCTGATCTCGAACGCCATCGATATCTTGCCACGGGTAGTCAAAATTGTTGGTCCAACGTTTCGGCTTCAGCTGTGAGCGATATTGCGCGTTATTGAACGGTCTCCAAAAATAGCGCAAGCCACTGTATGTAGGGCCATGGAGGCCCCCGTTTGAAATATAGGCACCTCGCATTCCGACTTCAAACGGAAATTTTCCGAAGTTTCGATCCATTGCCTGCAACTGCTCTTTCTGTGAATCACTCGGGTGCGGAAACTGTGCACGATCGTCCGGAACTTCATGGTCTCCATGACCACCCTCGGGATCATACGGCCGACTGGTCGCGTTGTATCGCACACGGTTGATTTCTACCTTTACCGCATCTTGCCAATCGTGGTCCATATCACCGGGAAAGAGTGTGCCGTCGTAGTTACCTGCCTTACGGATAACTATCTGCGCCCACACTTGCTCACTGGGTTTGATAGAGCCGAGGTACTCAATAATTTGCGCGAGCGGTTCGATGCGATACTCTTCTTTCGGATCACGATCGAGCTCCCAATCAATATATGTTTTGATCGGATACGCGTCGATATTTCTCCCTTTCACGTTTTCGAGATAGGTTTCGCGTCGCCAGTCTGTGCAGAATACAGAATGTACCGACGGATCATACTGAAACTTTGACGCATAGTCTTCTACTTCAACAAGTTCGATCTCAGGGTACTGAGCGTACAATTGTGTTTCGATAGTTGTACGATAATTTTTCCAGCACCAAACGTAGAAGTGAATTTCGCCGCCGAAACTCGCGAATTCAAACGAGAAGTGCGTACGCAACTGCCCTTTCCATGCGCGGTGCACAAATGTCGTTTCGCCTGACGAAATGGATAGTCCGGTGAGTGCAATTTCCATTGCACGGGGAGACTTCATGATTTCTCGCGGTACTTTCATCTCCAAAAGAATCGGGTTGCGCCCCGAGAGAAATAGAGCCTGTATGTACCAAATCCACGCGTTCCAGCAGATGAACCATAGTGTTACGGGCATCCAAAGGGGCGCTGTTCCCAACATCCATCGAAACGTGAACGCCGGCAAACTCGGAATGAGGTGGCCGAGAATGATGTAGAGTCCGATAAAACACGCGGAGAGATATAGTGCGCGGGACACTCCCCAATCGCCTATGTATTTGACTTGTTCATCAAGACTAAATACAAGCTTGATGAACCACACCAGAAAGTCCAGAGGTGAATGTCCCTCTCCGAGTTTGCCGTGACCGCCTGACATTAAAAAATAGTATCACGCGGTGTGAGACGCGTGCGATTGAAGCGCGCACAACTTAGTCGCAGTTGAATCGATGAAGAAACGAGGGTACAACAAAAGAACCGCGTTCAGCGGTTCTTTTGCACACGAGACTTTTGTTACTTCGAAAGGGCGTAGCGGCCGTCGTTTTCACGCATAAACATGCCATTCTGAAGATTGACCGCAATGGTTGCATCCTTTACATATCGTTCACGCTTAACACGGTCGATGATGTCTTCGCGCGAAAGTGGCCCTTCGCGCTCTAAGATTCCCTTGATGACGTCGCGTACAACACCCGGCTCATATCCCCATTCCTTAAGCGCATAGAGTCCGCGACCGACAAGTACAAAGCGTCCGTCCTTGATGAGCTCGTTGTGGGTTGTTGCAGGATGTGTCTCGCGACCGAAGAGTTTTTCGATGCCGCGGGCTACTTCAGTAAAGTGCATTGGAGAACCGTGACGCTTAAGCGTGAGGTATGCAAAATCGCGCGTGTTCTTAATGCGGACATGTGGAGATTCAATGCGACCCCATTCGCCGAGCGGATTGCGTCCGATACGCTTCGAAATATTGAGCCACCGTGAGAGAACGTCGTCGGGACGAATTTTCACACCTTCCTGCTTCAAAAATTTTGCAAACAATTGCACGAACTCATCTTCTGGCATGAGTCGGTTCGGCTCGATAGATTCGTACAAATTTGAGAGCGAGGTTTCTACCTGTTCTGAAAGCTGCTCATCGACGTGCCACCGTGCTTTGAAGTCGGTGTTCTCTCGGCTAAAAATAAACGGGTGCCCGACTGTCAGCAAAAAGACAATGTGATTGTGGTCAGCCTCCTGCTTGGCAACGTGTTCAAGGAT
>JBKJSQ010000050.1:0-4212 GCA_046594495.1 Minisyncoccia bacterium
AGTCGGTACATGCCGTCTTTACCCGCTGCTACTTGTGCGGTCATGACGATGTAATGGATCGCTGGCATGACCGGTGTCTCGGGATCTGCCGCTTCCCAACGGGAAACCTCTGCACGCAATTTATCGAGCATCACATCTTCCGGATATTCACCGAGCACTCCCATGCCTTTTGAGTAGAAATTACCGTAGTACGCGATGATGCGCTTGAACGGAAGAATGGCACCCGCCTTCGGGTACGCAGCGCGCACCGGCCACAGTGGCGGTGAGGATGTTCCGAAATCCTTTTTTAAAAACGCGTCGTAGTGTTTGCTCGATGTGGCGATATGCGCCATCGCCAGCAATTTTTTATCGTATGCAACATAATCGAGTACCGGTTTAATAGGCGTCGTGTCGACGCGCGACTCCGGAGTCGAGGTAGCGTCGCGTGAAAACGTAACCTTGGATGCGCTGTAGTAAAAAGTAGACAGGATCGCGAGTACAACTAACAGCAGACTTATACCGGTAAGTGCGCCAAGCACGAGTGGTGAGTAGCGTCCGGAATCGTTGCCCTTACGCGTCATGCTATTGATCGTGGCGTGGGGAATTTTCTACAAAAATAGAATCACGATCATGCACTGGGCGGCGCGGCGCGCGGCGGCGCACCACAATACCGAGCGCAACTACGAGCGCGCCTAATACAACGAAAATAACTGCATCCCATGTGTTGGGAAAGCCAAGAAACGGGAGTATCGCGACGAGTGCGCCACTAAGAATGATGAGGGAATCGAGTGTCATGGAGAGGAGTATACCCCGTGAGATATCCCACTCCAACATTGTGAATTGAGGTATAACTTTTTTTATCTTACGGGGTATACCCCGCACAATTCCCCGCTCCAATTGTGAAGCGCTGTGTATGAATTATTTCTTCACGGGTTCAAGAATAACCACAAATTCCCCGCGCACTCCCTTCTTTTTCTCCAGCTGCGCGGCTACATCGCGCGCAGTCCCTGCGAGCACCTCCTCATGCATTTTTGTAATCTCTCGTGCAACGGTTACACGGAATTTCGGTGCTGCTTTAGCAACCTCACCGAGTAACTTCAGGATGCGGTGCGGTGATTCATACAACACGACTGGTATTTTGCTTTTCGCAATTGATGCAACCGCTGTTTGTCGGCCTTTTTTGTGTGGGAGAAATCCCAGAAACGTAAACTCGGTTGCGTCAACGCCGGCAATTGATAACGCCGCAGTAAGTGCGCTCGGGCCCGGAATTGCATCAATTATTGCGAGCGGTGCGTTTGTGCGAATGTAGGCCACAAGTCGAGCACCGGGATCAGAAATTCCCGGAGTACCGGCGTCTGTTACGAGCGCCACATGCTCACCCGCTTCAAGTCGCTCCGCGACTTCCTTTCCCTTCTTTCCCTCAGTCGCAGCGTCCAACCGCTGGAGTGATGTGCGTAAACCATAGTGTGCCAGGAGTTTGGAAATAACACGCGTGTCTTCGGCGTAAATCACATTCGCCTCCTTAAGGTTCCAGAGCGCGCGAAACGTAATATCCCCCATGTTTCCAATGGGAGTAGCCACAACCGAAAGCCGCCCATTTGGGTTCGGATTGTCCGATTCCTCATTCAAGCCCTCATTCATGCTTGGACGCTACCACTAATCGATAAAAGAGAGAAGCCGCGGCAAAATACCGCGGCTTCTGTTGCATGATTGTGCGTTCAACGCTTTTGGAACGCTTGGAGCAATTTTGCCTGCTCCACGAGCCGGCGGCGGTTTCCAGGCGTCAGCCGCTGATAGGCCTCGTCGATCAGGGACGAGTGTCCCACCCGCTTGAGCGCCAGTTTGAGCTGCCGCTGAGCGAGCGCGAGCTTGGTCTCGAGCGAGTACACGATCTTTGAGCCGCTTCGATCAATACCATGAAAACGGTACGTGACGTTGCGCGTTATCTTCTTACGCGCCTTGCCACGGGGTTTTCCGCCCGCCTTCTTTGCCGTCCTAGGCATTGGATACCTCCTTCGATATGCAGTCGAGGGTTCGCTGCTGCTGAATCTCTACCACAAATTAGTAGGTCCGTCAACTATCCCGCTTTTCTTTAAAAAGCGGCTCTATGGATAATCCGCGATTTGCTCGGCGACTTTATATCAACCTAGAGGTGTCACCTCTAGGTTCGTCATCGCCCTGCGGTGCCAGCAAACCCAATGTCAAGGTGTCACCTTGACATTGGGTTTTGAAATTTGAACGGTATATAAACCTTAATCTTCTCGATTGGACAAATATGCATCCAGTCTGCCGATGGCATATCGAACAGTGTCGGAAGCATCAGGAGAGAACATCACATCTTGTGCTTTCAGAAACACTCCGTACTCACCCTCGCTCACTGTTATGGTTTGCTCAAAATCTGCGGCAACCACTTCTACATACATATGAAAAATACGATCATTCGTTTCAAAGCGACTCCAGTACTCGCATTTTTTGGGTTCGTAGCAGAGTTCTTCCAACGCTTCTCTGAAAAGGGCTTGTTCAAAATTCTCGCTGTCTTCAACACCTCCTCCAAACATTCCGAACTGACCCGGATGAGTTGGCGCATCCAATGTCCGTTTTTGAAGAAAGTACTCGTATATTTCGCCAGATTTTCTATACGGGATGAAGGCCGACACTGCGCGCTTATCTTGTGACAGCTCTTCCATATTAATCCGCGATTTGTTCGGCGACTTTATAAATGTCACCAGCCCCCATGGTGATGATGATACTGTTCTCGTCTTCTTCGAGAAGTTTTTCTCGAATCGCATCAAACGACGGAAGTGCAGTTACCGTTCCGCCGATGTCGCTCGCGCGCTCTGCTAGCGCCTCACTTGAAACGCTCGGGTCCGGTGTCTCTCGTGCTGCATAAATCGGAGCGAGGTAGGCGCGATCGGCATGCGCGAGCGCAACCGCAAATTCTTCAAAAAATGATTTCGTGCGGCTGTAGAGATGCGGGTGGAATGCTACAACGATGTGCTTAGTCGGGAATCGCTCTCGTGCCGCTGCGATAGTTTTCGCCACCGAAGTCGGGTGATGCGCGTAGTCGTCGTATACCGTTGCCCCGCGCGGTGTTTCCCCGCGGTATTCGAACCGACGCCATGAACCGCGAAAATCTTCCAATGCCTCATCAATCGCTTCTTCCTCGATATCAGGAAACGCAACCTTCGCTGCAGTTTTGGCAGCGCGCGCATTCTCTTTATTAAACTCGCCGATCTGCGATAGCTTCGGTACACGAGTCGCTGTGTAATCCACAACCGTCGCGATTGCGACGTCGAGTACGGCTGCAATCAGCGGGTCGTTTGGATTGGTGATAATTGCGCCGTCATGCGGCACTGCTTTCACAGCAGTGCGAAATGTTTCCTGCAGCGCTTCTATATTAGGAAAGTAATCCGTGTGATCAAGCTCGAGATTGGTAATGACGAGAATCGATGGAGAGAGCTTCAGCAAGTGGTCGCGGTATTCGCATGCTTCCACCACGAATAAATCGGAACTACCGGCAAGAAAGTTCGATTCGAAATCGCGCACAATAGAGCCCACAATCGCCGTCGGCTCCTTCCCTGCGTGCTGTAAGATTTTTGCGAGCATACCGGTGGTTGTGGTTTTGCCGTGTGTACCTGCTACCGCGATGGTGCGTGCTTTTGCCGAGACAGCCCCGAGCGCCTCAAAATATGAGAGCTCCGCAATGCCTGCGCCACGTGCATACACGCGCGCAGGATGATCGCTCGATATTGCGTCGCTATAAATGTGCAGTTTTGCGTCGTCGTGAGATCCCCGCCCGATCGATACTTCGATCCCCTTTTTTTCCAACAAATCCGTTGTGGGTGATGCCTCGCGGTCTTCTCCGGTTACCTCGTGCCCAGTATGTACCAAATATTGAGCGAGCGCCGACATACCAATCCCGCCGATACCCACCATATGTATTCGCTTCGGGAGCAACATTCCCCTACTGTAACACTTCGACTTCGCACTGCATTCTTGGAAAAAATTGTTCAATTAAATGTCGAAATTGTTGCGATTCAGCGCTCAATATAAATGTTGTTGTGCCCTCGCCTACTTCGCGAGGCCAAAACTGTTTTTCAACGCGAGCGGCAACCGCAAGTGCTGGGTCAAATACTTTTATATCGCCAAGCACTCGCTTAAACGAAGAAATCGCAAACGGGTAATGGGTGCAGGCGAGCACAAGTACATCAAATGAATTCGGATTGACGCCCT
>JBKJSQ010000060.1:0-4549 GCA_046594495.1 Minisyncoccia bacterium
ATTGGTTTGATATATCAAGCCAAATTGTCTTATCAACGCATACACCAATTCTGCGCTATAGCGTAGGATTGGTGTATGTCATAAAACACGACGACTATAGAATAATTGACACGTTCCGCTTCGGATTGTAAATTCACGTTAGAGTCGTTCGATTCCACGCGTTCGACATCACCCGCCAAGCATCGACGTCCAAAGTCATGCGATACCGCCTCAGTAGCTGGCTCGGCCCCCGTCATGTGTTTGACGGGGGCCACACTGTTCCAAAAGTATAGATAGCGTAAACTACGCACACATGTCAGATAACATCAGAAATTTTTCTATCATAGCGCATATTGATCACGGGAAATCGACCCTTGCTGATCGCATGCTCGAGATCACACACACGATAGAACCGCGCCATATGCAGGCGCAGGTGCTTGATCGTATGGATCTAGAACGCGAACGCGGTATTACCATAAAAATGCAGCCGGTCCGCATGGAGTGGAAAAGCGGCGGAAAGGATTATGTGATCAACCTCATCGATACGCCGGGGCACGTAGACTTCTCTTACGAAGTTTCTCGTGCGCTCACCGCGGTTGAGGGAGTGGTCTTGCTCGTTGACGCCACACAGGGCGTGGAGGCTCAGACACTCTCTGTGCTCGATGTTGCGCGCTCACTCAACCTTCCAATTATTCCCGTCGTTTCTAAAATCGACGCGCCCGCAGCGCGCTTTGAAGACATTCGCAGCGAACTCGCCATGCTTTTGAAATGTTCGGAAGACGAGGTACTTGGTGCTTCTGGTAAAACGGGCGCAGGCGTTGCTGAAGTACTCGATGCTGTTGTTGCACGCATTCCTCCACCGGTAACCACGGGCACTGCCGCTCAAGCGCTCATATTCGACTTCGGGTACTCGGATCACCGCGGAGTTATTGTGTATGCGCGAGTATTCGGTGGCTCCATAAAAAAAGGAGACACGCTCAAGATGCTCGCCGCAAAAGCAGAATTTATCGCACTCGAAGTCGGCGTTATGAAGCCACAAGAGGCGCCGCGCAACGAGCTTGTGGAGGGCGACATCGGCTATATTGTGACAGGAATCAAGAAGGCTGGAATCGTGTCGGTGGGTGATACCGTTACGACCGCCCGATTCTCTGCAGAGCCGTTTGCCGGATACGAAGCACCAACCCCTGTCATTTGGGCGTCGGTCTATCCTGAGAGTCAGGATGACCTTATAGTACTCAGACAATCACTGGAGAGATTGCGTCTTTCAGACTCGTCACTTTCATACGAAGAGGAGTCTTCGGGTGTTATGGGAAAGGGATTCCGCTGCGGGTTCCTTGGAATGCTCCACCTCGAAATTATTATCGAACGACTGAAGCGTGAGTTCGCGATGGAGCTCGTGGTAACAATGCCAACAACGGTTTACGAGGTTACGCACTTGGATGGTCGTGTGGAAGACATTTATGCGCCGGCACGACTGCCCGACGAGGGGCAGTACCGGTCGCTGCGTGAGATGTGGGCTGACGTTGTGGTAATTTCACCACCATCATCGCTCGGCGGGATTTCGCAGTTACTCTACGATCATGAGGGCGAAATAGGTGACACGGTGTCACTTCCGGACGGAAAAACGGAAACCCATGCAAAGATGCCGCTTCGCGAACTGATGCGCGGATTCTTCGACCGACTCAAGAGCGTGTCGTCGGGCTATGCTTCGCTTTCGTACAAAATGATCGGTATGCGACCAGCAGACGTGGTGCGACTTGATGTGCTTGTGGCAGAAGAGCCGGTGCCGGCGTTTGCTCGCATCGTGTCGAAGCGCCGCGTACAAACCGAGGCAGAGGCGATGGTAGAAAAGCTCGAAAAGCTTTTGTCACGACAAATGTTTGAACTTAAAATCCAGGCTCGTACGGGCGGGCGCATTATTGCGTCGCGCAGGCTTTCTGCCATGCGCAAAGACGTAACGGGATATTTATATGGGGGAGACGTATCTCGTAAGAATAAGCTGCTCGACAAGCAAAAGAAGGGTAAGAAAAAAATGCTTGCGCGAGGCAAGGTGGACATCCCACAGGACGTCTTCCTAAAAGTTATCCGCGACTCCTAACTTTTAGGGAGACGTCCTGTGCTCGAAAGGGGTCGGTTGAAGGAGTCGGGAAACGATAGTTTCCAGTGTAGGAGAGCAGCGCGAAGCGCGTTGAGAACCGTGGGTTCTCAAGGAGCGAAGCGACCCGCGGTGGAGATAATTAAGAACACCACAGGAGTACTTCATGTTTCTAAAGCGGAGTACCGCTAAGAAGCATTGGTCGCCATCGGTTCTTAAAGACGCGCGCAGCTGCGTCTACAGGATGTGTTTGCGGATACGTAACTGAGACCCGAAAGGGCCGCTACAACGAAACGGACCACTCTAGCCGGTTAGGCCAGGATGTAGTCTACGAGACCCGGAGCGAAAAACAGCACCATTGAAATCATAATTATGATCGCAACGAAGCCCCACACGAAGTTGAGGATTTTTCGAGTCCGTTTATGAAAGAGGAAACTCATCCCGTTAGAAATCGGACGCGGACGCCAATCGCCCGAACCCGAAGTTACTACAAATTAATAATTACCTAGTACGCAAGCTGATGGTCCCGATTTCGTGTCCGCTATTTCTAACGGGACTCATACCACCAATATAATGCTAGGATGGCCGAATGGCAATCGTCGGTAAACGGTCGGATCCGGTGCGACTGTTCGCTCGACGCCTCGCAATCCTCATACTTTTCATTCTTATACTCGCTGCATGCTCGGCGCTCTGGGATGTATACAAAAAAGAGCGCGATTCTCGCGTGCTACGAAACCAGGCCGAAGCGCAACTGTACAACCTCTCCATGCAGGAAGATCATTTGAATGGCGAAATTTCACGCCTCGAGACTGCTCGTGGGAAGGAAGAGATGCTGCGCCAGAACTATGAATTAGCTCGAGAGGGGGAGAATATGATTATGATTATTGAGCCGCCGGAGAGTCCACCAGAGCAAGCCACAAGTACGCCTATGATGCGCTGGATGCACCGGATCATCCCATTTTGGTAGGAGCGGGTGCGTAAACAGGTACATGCTATAGTAACCGTGCTTTTCTATTTTCACCTGAGCTGGCATGCGTTTAACTATCATCATCCCGTGCTTTAACGAAGCCGAGCCGATCGAGGCTGTTGTTGTGCGCGTGCTTGCGGCTCAACTTCCCGATCCGTGGGAGCGCGAACTCATTATCGTGGACGATGGGTCCGCTCAAGCCACAAAGGAGGCGCTCGAGCGTGTGCGCTCTGCAGGGCATCCGGTCCAGATTCACCATCGTGAATCAAATGGCGGTAAGGGAGCTGCAGTAAAAGACGGTCTCCGACGAGCGACGGGTGACTACGTCTTGATACAGGATGCTGATCTTGAGTATGATCCGAATGATTATTCGCACTTGCTCGCAGAGCTTAGTGATGTGGAGCCCGTTTCAGTATTTGGTACTCGATCGAACTCTAATAACAACGTGCCGTACAGTCGCATCTACTTCTATGGCGGTTTACTCGTTACACACATCTACAACTTACTCTTCCGAGCGCATCTGACTGATATCGCCACGTGCTACAAAGTATTTTCAATTACCCATGTACCTGCGCTCCTTAAAAGTTCGCACGATGACTTTGTATTTGATGCTGTCGACCTCACACATACGCTCGTACAAGCGGGGCCGATAGTAGAGGTGCCGATTACTTACACCGCGCGCTCAAAAAAAACAGGAAAGAAAATGAACTGGAAGCATGGGCTTGATATTTTGATCGCGATATTTCTCGTGCGCATGGGAGTGCCAACAGACAGGATAGCGGGAGCCGGAAAAATCGTACGTTTTCTCATTGCCGGAGGCACAGCGACGATAGTTAACCTCGGTATTCTCTTTATCCTTACGGATCTTGCGGGTGTGTGGTATTTGATATCGTCAGCGATCGCTTTTAGCTTGTCGTTTGTTGTGAGTTTTACAATGCAGAAATATTGGGCGTTTCGTAATAAGGATGTGGAGAAAGTGCGGAGTCAGTTACCGATGCATCTCTCACTTGCGCTCTTTAATTTGTTTATCGATATCGTGTTGGTGTATGCGTTTGTTGAGTATTTCGGGATGTGGTACATCCTTGCCCAAATCGTTGCGGCGGCGATAATCGCGATCGAAAGCTTCTTCGCATTCCGATGGATTTACCGTTAGAAGAGAGGGTATAATCTTCCCACGCGGGATTGGTTTAGTGGTAAAACATGTGCTTCCCAAGCATAGGACGGGAGTTCGATTCTCCCATCCCGCACAAAAATACAAGGGTAACGCGAGAGCGTTGGCTGATTATATTTTTGAAGCGGAAGTGGGAGAATCGAAAGGCGGAGCCCCGAGCATCGGGGCGAGCCAGGGCAGTGACCACTTAGCCTGAGCCTGTCGAATGCTTATTGGGTCACGCCGATTCCCCGTATCCGCATCGAATATCGGGAGTTACGATCTCCCGATTAAAGGTATTTCTTGCCGTACGCGCGCATGGCATCGAGCACGCCGTGGAACGCCTCGCCTTTGCGGG
>JBKJSQ010000117.1:0-15377 GCA_046594495.1 Minisyncoccia bacterium
ACTCCTGTCGCGGAGTCAGAGGGTCATCATCCCGACCTCTTGATCGGTTGGGGGAAGGTATCGGTAACGCTTACTACGCATGCAATCGGTGGATTGTCGGAGAATGATTTTATTCTCGCTGCCAAAATCAGCGCCATACAGTACTAGCAATTCCACGTATGAAACAGAACGCGTAGTAGCCGATGCTATAATTAATCGTCATGGCGTTCTCTTTGGGTGGGTTTTTGAGAAATCTTACGCCGAGTGCCGGCGAGGGGAGTGTTTTGGGTATCGATATAGGCGCATCGTCCGCTAAAGTTGTGCAACTTAAAATTTCGCGCGGCATGGCGGTCTTGGAAACATACGGAGAGATTGCGCTCGGCCCATACGCCCAACAACCGATCGGAAAAGTAGTGAAGCTCCCACCGGAAAAGGTGGCGGAGGCGCTTACCGACCTCATGCGAGAGGCGAATGTGACTGCAAAAACCGCAGGACTCTCGATTCCGTTCTCTTCGAGTTTGGTGTCTGTAATCGACCTGCCAAAGGTAGACGCCGACTCGCTCAAGCGCATTATTCCCATCGAAGCCCGTAAATATATCCCCGTGCCCGTTTCTGAAGTTACCCTCGACTGGTTTGTGTTGCCGCCCGATCCGGGGCAGGACAGTGCGTTCGACCAATTGCAGGATAAATCCGCAATCCGAAAACAGGGCCAGGAGGTATTGCTCGTTGCGATCACTAATTCCATTCTGAACGATTTTAAGATTGTGATGGAAACAGCAAATGTAACGACGAATTTTTACGAAATCGAAATATTCAGCACCATCCGGTCCTCGTCCGGCCACGGCATAGCTCCATTTCTGGTCGTTGACTTGGGCGCATCAACCACAAAAATGTATATCGTGGAACGCGGTGTCGTGCGCATGACTCACTCACTTTCACTTGGCGGACAGCATATGACCGAGCAGTTGGGCCGTGCGCTCGGCTGGGAGTTTGAAAAATCGGAGCGTGTGAAGCGCGAACGGGGACTCTTGGATTCGAGCATATATTCAACAAGCGAAAACGATAAGATCAAAGAGGCGCTGTTATCAACACTCTCACGCATCTTTTCGGAGGTGAATCGGGTACTATTGAGCTACGGGCAGCGCTACAACAAAAATGTTGCAAGCGTCATTCTGACCGGCGGTGGTGCATCGCTTCCCGGGATTTCAGATATTGCGAAGTCATCATTGAATGCGCAGGTAGCAACTGCAGATCCGTTTTCTAGAACTGAAGCGCCAGCGTTTTTGTCGAAGGTGCTCAAGGAGATCGGACCCGGGTTTTCGGTTTCGGTCGGGCTCGCGCTCAGAACGCTGAAGAGCGCATAACATATGGATACACCCACACAATCGTCATTCATTCCGCATGATGCGGCCTCACCCTCTTCGTCTTCGCGCAGTCGTTCGCAGGGCGGACTCTCTGACCTGATCCTATTGCTCACCATTGTGATTTTTGTTGCATCGATTGCGCTTGGCGGAGCCGTGTTTCTGTACAATGAGTATCTGAGAACGAGCGCCGCAAGCAAGCTCGAACAGCTTCAGCGGGCAAAAGACGCGTTCGAGCCATCGCTCATTCACACGCTCACGCGGCTCGACGACCGTATGCAGGTCGCAAACGAGTTGCTTGCCACGCACCTAGCCCCGACCGCATTCTTTTCTATTCTTCAACAAGCCACACTCACGACGATTCAGTTTAAGAACCTCGATATGCATGCGGTCGATCCGCAGCGAATCGAAATCAAGATGTCCGGTGTTGCGCAAAGTGTGAATTCTATTGCGCTACAAGCAGATCTGTTCTCAAAAAACGGATCGATCACCAATCCGATCTTCTCCGACATAAATCGTGAGGCAGGGGGAGTGCGATTCAACCTGACTGCACTCGTCAATCCGCAATCACTCAACTTTGTGCGGTTGGTAAATGGGCTCAACAATGAGCCTGCGCCGGAGACCGATGCCGCACTCGCACCACAAACGGCACAACCTGACCCGTTCGGCGCGCCCGCACCAAATCAATAGACTATGGGAAAAACCATTATTTCAGTCGTCGGTATCGTTGGTGCTCTCGGTATTTTCTTTTTCTATACCAAGCCAACATACGATTCTGCACAAGCACAGCGTACACAGAATGCCGAATACGATGCCGCACTCGTGAAAGCAAATGAACTTCAGGAGCGAAAGGAAGTGCTTTTGAAAAAATACAACGATTTTTTGCCGGAGGATCGCGATCGACTTCAGAAACTTCTACCGGACCACGTGGACAACGTACGACTCATTCTTGATCTCGACAACATCGCGTCACGCCGTGGTATGGCATTACAAAATGTAGTGGTTTCCACCCCTGGAGCAGGGCAGAGCACGCAATCAGCGGTAGGTACCATTAGTGCAGCTCGTCAAAAATATGACGTGCTTACGACACGATTTTCTACGCAAGGAACCTATGCTGCGCTTCAGCAACTCATGACCGACCTCGAAACGAGTCTCCGTTTGATGGATCTCGTTGATCTGAAGGTTGCCGCGGGAGCCGACGTTGGCGCAAGTGAGCAGCTACATTCATTCGAGGTGACATTGCGCACCTACTGGCTCAAATAATATGGACTGGATCAAAAAACACATGCTCATAGTCTTCGTACTCGTCATCATTGTTGTTGTCGGTCTCTGGTATGGCATGTCTGGTGGTGGAGCTGCGCCGGAAGCGCTCCTGACTACCGATACTGTTGATAGCGGCTCGCCGAGTACCAATTCTGAAGACCGTGAACTCGTAGAAACACTCCTCACGCTGCGTTCAATCACGCTCTCGGGAACAATTTTCGAGGATCCGGCGTTCAAGGCACTTCAGGATTTCGGTACCACCATCATTCCGGAGCCGGTCGGACGCGAAAACCCGTTTGCTCCCATCAATCGAAATACTGCGCCGTCATCACTCCGCTAACAGATATGTCGAATACGACGAATGCTCCGTCCGACATCGAGGGACGCACACTTGGTGACACAAAGATTCCTTACGACGTTTTGCGCGCTATTCCTCAGGAAAGCGCGGAACACTATCAAATTGCGCCACTCGCGCTCGTTGATGATGTGCTGGAGGTTGGCATGGTTGATCCGGACAGTATGCAAGCGATCGATGCGCTGAACTTTATTTCCCGCACGAGCGGATTTCCATACAAAATATTCAGCATTTCAAAAGAAGATTTCGATAAAGTACTCACGATGTACCGTGGACTGCGCGGGGAAGTGGAGCAGGCAATCACCGATCTCGCAACTGAAGGCGCGACCCCGGCTGAAATAAAAGCGACACAGACCAACGATGACGGCATGGCGCCGCTCGATTTGGAGGATCCAAATCTTTCGCGTTCTATTATTGCCAAAGATAAGAACATTCAGGAAGACGCCCCCGCTATTAAAATCGTCTCAACCGTGCTCCGCTATGCAATCGATGGAAAGGCGTCTGACGTACACATCGAACCGCTTCCCTCGGGCGTACGTGTTCGATATCGCGTGGATGGCGAACTCCACACGAGCGTCGTGTTGCCGCTTGCTACACATCGCGCCATCGTTGCCCGCATCAAAGTGCTCTCGTCAATACGCCTCGACGAGCGACGAAAGCCGCAGGACGGACGATTTTCGGCAACCATCGACGGCCGACAGATCGACTTCCGTGTATCAACCTTTCCTTCGTACAATGGCGAGAAGATCGTTATACGTATTCTTGACCGCGAACAGGGATTCATCCCGCTCGACGGTATCGGACTCACTCCGCGCAATCTCGAGATTATGCGTCGTGCGATTACGCGTCCGCACGGCCTGATTCTTATTTCCGGCCCGACGGGCAGCGGTAAATCGACAACGCTCTATTCAATGCTCTCGGAGCTCGATCGCGAACATAAGAATATTCTGTCGCTGGAGGATCCGATCGAATACTTCGTAGAAGGCATTATCCAGTCGCAAGTGCATCCCGAGATCGGATACACGTTCGCGACCGGTCTGCGCACGACACTCCGTCAGGATCCTGACGTGATCATGGTCGGAGAAATTCGAGATGGCGAAACTGCGAAGCTCGCGATTCAGGCAGCGCTCACCGGTCACTTGGTGCTCTCAACCATTCACACCAACGATGCTGTGGGCACGATCCCGCGTCTTATCGACATGGGGGTGGAGCCGTATCTGATCTCACCCGTACTCATCGCGTCGATTGCACAGCGACTCGTACGCACATTCTGCGACGGCGCGGCACAAGAAACGCCGCTTACGGAAAGTGCGCGAGCACTCATAACCAATGAAATGAAGTCATTGCCGGAAAAATACCACTACCCGATACCGGAAACAGTGTACGAAGCAGTACGCACGCCGACGTGTCCCACCGGAATGCACGGTCGTATGGCGGTGTTCGAAGTGCTGGAAATGTCGCCGGCGATCGAAAAGATAGTGCTCAAGAATCCGGTCGAGTCAAGCCTCTGGATAGCAGCTCGCTCCGAAGGAATGCTTACGATGCGTGAAGATGCGGTTCAAAAAGCAGCGGAAAAGAAGGTTCCGTTCTCGGAAATTAATAATCTCAGCTCCCTTATGCTCGCCAATGATGTAGAAACTGAAACGGAGCTGAAAAACGTAAATCCTGAAGCCGCGCCGGCAGTGTAACGAGTATGACCGAACCGACAAAACACATGGTACTCCTCGTTGACGACGATGCGTTTCTTTTGCAGATGTACGGGATGAAGTTTAAGTCTGAGGGTTTCGATGTACACACGTCGAATTCCGCACTGGACGCAGTTAGCATTCTTCGGAACGGTCTTTCGCCCGATGTTATTGCCTTCGACATTACAATGCCGGAGCACGACGGATTTTTCCTTTTGGAAACAATACGGACCGAGGGGCTCGCTCAGAACGCGAAAAAGTTTGCCCTCACGAATCAGCAGAGCGAAGAAGAAAAGAATAAAGCGCTCGAGTTGGGCGCTGAAGCATATATCATCAAAGCTACGATGATTCCTTCGGAGGTTGTTGCATTAGTTCGCACTGCGCTTCAAGCAAAATAAGGAGCTTGCGACTATATTTTGCTGACCCGCCTAATTTTCACCTAGACATTCACAGCGCATCATTTGTACTATAAAAATACTGATATAATGATACCTATGTTGTTAGAAGAAAATTGGGCGGGCGTAAGATCTTGTAATCTCGCCGTGCTCGATAACAATATCTAACATGGACTACGCAGCTCAACTAAAAAAATATATAACCGTCGTTGTGCATGAGGGGGCATCAGACCTCCACTTCTCAACCGGCGCCCATCCGACCGTGCGCGTTGCAGGATCACTCGCTCCGATGCTCAAAGAAGACATCCTAACTGCAGAAGATACGCGCGGCTATGTACATGCGCTCCTGTCCGCCGATCAGGAGAAGCGATTTCTCGCGACGCAAGAGATCGACTTTGCCTATGAAGCCGAAGACGGTATTCGATTCCGCGGCAATGCGTTTTATCAACGCGGTACTATCTCCATCGCACTCCGTCTCATTCCAAAAACAATCCGCCCGCTATCTGAGTTGAACGTGCCTGATATCGTGGCATCATTTGCACGGCGCTCGCAAGGATTCTTCTTGGTCGTTGGTCCGGTTGGTCAGGGAAAGACCACGACGCTTGCAGCGCTTATTGAGCTCATCAATACAGAGCGCATGGAACACATTGTTACCATTGAAGATCCCATCGAGTATATTTTTGAGCAGAAGCAGTCGCTCATCGACCAGCGCGAGGTGCATATCGACACGAAGGACTTTGCAACCGCTCTTACCTCTGCATTTCGTCAAGATATCGACGTACTCCTCGTGGGAGAAATGCGCGATCCTGCAACTATGGCTGCAGCCGTGACTGCTGCAGAAACCGGACACCTCGTTTTCTCGACGCTCCATACCAACAACGCTGCCCAAACGATCGACCGTATTATCGATGTGTTTCCCGAAGGACAGCAGGATCAGATTCGCCTCCAACTTGCGGCGTCGCTCGCCGGTATCTTTTCGCAGCGATTGGTGCCGCGTATTTCCGGAGGCCTCATTCCGTCGTGCGAGCTCCTCATAAACACCAAGGCAGTTTCAAATTTAATTCGTGAACGGCGAACGCACGAGATCAATACCGTCATCGAAACGTCATCGACCGAAGGAATGATTGATATGAACCGCTCGCTCGCCGAGCTTGTTGCGCGCGGCGAGATCACGACGGAGACCGCGTATCAGTACTCGCTGAATCCGAACGTGCTCGATAAACTTCTCTAAAATGCATGTAGTACCTAGAACGTAGTCCGTAGAACATTCATGAAATACAACCCAATGCTCATTACTACGTACTACGTTCTACAAACTACTATTTAATGTATGGCCGTATTTGAATACAAGGCTCTTGATCAGCAAGGAAACCAGCGTGATGGCACGGTGGATGCTGTAAACATGGATGTAGCGATTGCGGCGCTCCAGCGTCGCGGACTCATTATTTCTTCTATCGACGAGCAGGGGAAGAAATTAAGCATGTCGAGCACGATTCCGTTCTTGAGCGGAGTTCGACACTCAGATATCGTCATGGTGTCTCGCCAGATCACCACGCTCTTCGAGGCTCAGGTTTCAGCACTCCGTGCGTTTCGACTGCTTGCAGCGGAGGCACGCACACCACAGCTCGGCGAAATTCTAAGCCAGATAGGTAACGATATTCAAAGCGGAGCCACCATATCTGCAGCGCTCTCAAAGCATCCCCGCATCTTCTCGAGCTTTTATGTAAACATGGTCCGTGCAGGAGAGGAAAGCGGTAAGCTCGATGAAACCTTCTCCTTCCTTGCGGACTACCTTGATCGTAACTACGAAATCACCCAGAAGGCACGCAATGCGCTCATCTATCCGGCGTTCATTCTCACTACCTTTGCAGTCGTAATGACACTCATGATGACACTCGTTATCCCGAAGCTCGCACTTATGCTCAATGATGTGGGGCAGCAGGTGCCGGTATATACACGCATCGTGATCGGATTAAGTACCTTCATCCGTCAGTACATCTTTCTTATATTGATGCTGGTGGGCGTGGGAGCGGTATTTATGGTGCGCTATGCCCAGACTGAGGCCGGGCGTCAGCTCATGTCCCGGGCCCGCCTCGAAATTCCGGTAATCGGTGGAATTTTTCAGAAAATCTATCTCTCTCGTCTTTCTGACAATCTCTCAACAATGCTCAGAAGCGGCATTCAAATTTTGCGCGGTCTTGAAATTACAGCCAATGTTGTGGAAGATGCGACGTACGAGCGAATCCTTGGTCTTGCAGCGGCTGATGTAAAGGCAGGCCTTCCCGTATCTGAAGCGCTTCGCAAGCATAAGGAAATACCGGGCATTGTGGTTGCGATGATAAAGATCGGTGAGGAGACAGGCAATATGGGGGAAATTCTTGAAACAATGGCGCGCTTCTATCGCCGTGAGGTAAATAATGCGGTGGATACAATGGTCGACTTGATCGAGCCACTTATGATCGTTGTACTTGCGGTTGGTGTAGCGGGACTGCTTGCGGCAATTCTTGTGCCTATCTACAACCTCGCCTCATCGTTCTAGCCGCCATACTGAGGGGACCCCTTAGGGATTTTATGACACGAAAGTTGCCTGTTATCCACATCGTGTAGAGGCTATGAAGTAAAGCGGTATACAATGAACGGACACGTGAACCGTGGGTAGCATAATTATTATTTAATATTTAACGCATGAAAAAGATTTATTCACGAGGCTTCACCCTCATCGAACTCCTCGTTGTGATTGCGATCATCGGCATTCTCTCCGCCGTTGTACTCACATCACTTGGTACAGCTCGTAGCAAAGCTCGCATTGCGTCCGCTCAGCAGTCGGTTCGTAGCGCACAAGTTGCGGCTACTACCTGTCTCGGCGAAGTATCGGGCAACGCAATCAACATTCCGGCGTCGGAAAGCCAAAACGGTGGCGGAGGCGCGATTTGTAACGCAAATGCAAGCTCGGTGTGGCCGACTCTTCCTACGGGTTGGGTATGGTGCGACGGAACTGCTTCGTGCGCAGCCGCAGCAAGTACTACAGCAGCGTCAACTCAGACGACAGGGGTAACGTTCTACATTGTTGCCGCGAGTCCTGTAGCCAACGATGGCAAATGGATAGCGTGTAACGAATCCGGCTGCATAACAGCGCCATAGTATTTTAGGTGGTGTTCAGCAAAAGGCCTGTGCATAAAGCCAGGCCTTTTGTTTTTGGGTGCTAGAATTACATGAAACCAGTATGAAAAGATACCATAAGGGTTTTACGCTCATTGAATTAATGGTGGTAATCACAATCATAGGGTTGCTTTCCGCCGTACTTCTAACTGCCCTCGCTGTTGCGCGAGCTAAGGGCCGCACAGCAGCTGCACATCAACAAATGAAATCGGTTCAGAATTATTACAATCGGTGTGTCAATGAAAAGGCAGCAGGCGGAATACCGCTTGTCTCTGGGCAATTTTGTTTGCCAGGTCAGCCGCTGACGTGTCTTGGAGTTGCCGGAGACACTCGAAACGGCGGCGGCGCGCTCATGTGCGCCGGATATCCGGAAACATACCCCAGTCTTCCCAATGGTTGGGTTTACTGTGATAGCGGCCCTGGCGCTGCTGGATCAGCCGGATGCGGAAATGATTCATCAAATCTTAGTGCCATTGCACAGGGTAACTTCTCAATACGAGCAGAAGGCGATGGTGGGACGACGGTCATAACCTGCAACGAATCAAGCTGTACAGTATCAACTGACGCACCACCAAATCTATGATGAAACACTTTACACGAAATCGAAAAAAGGGATTTACACTCATCGAACTCTTGGTTGTTATTGCCATTATTGGGATTCTTTCTGCGGTTGTATTATCATCGCTCGCACAAGCCCGGGCAAAGGCGCGTGTGGCAGCCGTACAAGAAACGCTTCATTCACTGCAGACTGCGGGCCATACATGCTTTAATGATGAGCAAACAATTATTACGCCGTTAGAAACAAATGATGGGGGAGGTGGGCCACTGTGTGCAGGCAGCGAATCGCAATACAAAATGTTGTCCACTGGGTGGATATATTGCGACGACACAGCCGGAACGCAGAGCGAAACCGATTGCGGCGACGATGTATCGAGCGAGACTGCAACAACGTTTTCGATCACAGCTGAGCACCCAATAGACCAGCAGAAAGTGTCATGCACTGAAGAAGCGTGTATTACCAGCCCCGATACCGACTAGCATATGAATATTTCCAAAAAACACACCGGCTTCACGCTTATCGAGCTACTCGTTGTGATGGCGATCATAGGCATACTATCCGGCGTTGTGCTTACCTCGCTCAATGGTGCGCGACAGAAAGGGCGCGATGCGCGACGCATTTCAGACATTAAGCAAATTCAGCTCGCACTCGAGCTCTACTACGATTCCAATAATAAATACCCGCTCTCAATTGGCCCTGCGAATAACAGTGTGCTTGTAAATAGCGGCTTCATCGCGAGTCTACCGGTCGACCCATCAAACAACGCCGTGTATGAATATCGGCCGTATGCTTCGACGGGGAACACGACCACCTGCAGCAGCTACCACTTGGGTGCAGATCTTGAATCAGGCATCACGCACGGGGTACTGCAATCTGATGCTGATATAACAGCCACTGCCCCTGCGCTTACCGGTACGCCGCCGACTGGTGGGGAGACATTGCAGACCGGTCCATCAATTGCACTGCAGATATGCATGGCTACTGGATATATATACACGACTGACTTCCATGGTGCCGATACGCAGAAGTGCAATGATGCAAACATCGGAACAGCGTGCTACGACGAGCGCGCGTAGAGCATGCTCGCTCCTTCTTTCATTCCGCTCGTATATGGTGTCTTCGGGCTCATCATCGGGAGTTTTCTGAATGTGGTGATTCTGCGAGCACGCGTGTTTACGCTCGGTGGACGAAGTGCCTGTATGTCGTGTGATACGGAGCTTCGGTGGTATGACATGCTTCCGGTCGTTTCGTGGCTGGCATTACGCGGTCGATGCAGAAATTGTGGAAGTGCAGTCTCTGTGCAATATCCGATTGTAGAAGCGCTCACCGCAGTACTCTTTGCCATTATCGGTATGTCGTCTATTGCACTCGATCCGATCGCGGCGCTTATTGCGCTCTGTATTACCTCGATATTGATTGCAATAACCGTGTATGACATCCGCCACACGATTATTCCTGATATGTGGGCATATTCCTTCGCTGCCGCTGCGCTCACGTATACGCTGTATGTGGGTATACCCGAGGGCGCTTCCCTCATCGTGTACCTGCTTTCGGGACCACTCGCAGCACTACCGATTGCAACGCTATGGTTCGTTTCGCAAGGGCGCTGGATCGGATTAGGGGATGCAAAACTTTCGCTCGGAATTGGGTGGCTCCTCGGACCGGTCTACGGTATTGCAAGTGTATTCTTTGCATTCGTGATCGGAGCTGTTATTAGCGTGTTCGTACTTATGCCACTTCCTGCAATAATCAGGTTTATTCGACAAACGGGGATAGTGCGCTTTCGAAGCACGAGTGCGCAGCTTACAATGAAGAGCGAAGTACCGTTCGGTCCGTTTTTGATCGCGAGTACGTTCATTGTATGGATCTCCCTTCTTTTATACATTCCACTCCCATTTTAAAAAAGGCGCACACTGACGCCGTGCGCGGCGTGCCTACTCTACGTGCGCAGGCACGACAGTCAGGATTTACATTGATTGAATTGCTCGTGGTAATTGGCATCATTGTTGTAACGAGTGGCATCGTGTTCGCCAACAACAGCCGCTTTGGCGGCGTAGTGCAATTACAAAATCTAGCCTATGACATTGCGCTCACGATTCGTCAGGCACAAGTGTATGGCATCTCAGTTTCTCGCTTTAATAACACCTCTACCTATGCCGCCGCCTATGGCATGCATTTCTCGAAGGATTCGCCGGATTCATTTCAGCTGTTCGGAGACGTAACAACGATCAACGGCGTATTCGATCCGCTCGGCACGCCCTCGGAGCTTGTTGCAAATACACGTATCCAGACGGGGTATGCAATTCACGCTCTCTATGTGACACCGCAAGGGTCCGCGGATGAGATAGCGGTCGATTCTATGGATATTACATATCGTCGACCGAATCCTGATGCATTTATTTCGAAGAACGGGGACCCGTTCGGTTTTGATCTACGCGGGAAATATGTGAGCGGACTTAGAAATAGTCAGGCCCGCATTGTTGTGCGTTCACCCCGCGGCGATTTGAAAGAAATTCTGATCTATACCAATGGTCAGATATCGGTGCAATAATGTATGAAAAAGAACTCCCAAGCAGGTTTTACACTCGTAGAAATGATCGTTTCGGTCGGGCTCTTTGGAGTTGTAATGCTCGTATCAGTCACGGCGCTCGTGGCACTCATTGATGCGAATCGCAAAGCGCAAGCGCTACAATCGGTCATCAACAACCTCAGTATAGCGATCGACGGCATCTCACGCTCAATGCGCGAGGGAGGTAATTATCGATGTGGCAGCGTTGATGGCGGTGACTGTCTGGGAGTCGGTTCACCCGGAGGGGATGTCATTTACTTTGAATCCCACGAGGGCGATACGACGAACCCGCTTGATGACTGGGCGTATGAGTTTCGTAACGGCCGCATCTATAAATCGACGAATGGTCCAATCGTTGCTTCGGATCAAGTTCCTATCACAGCGGCCGAAGTGACAATTGATGACGTGACATTCTTTGTCACCGGCTCAAGCCGCCTCGATGCGGTGCAACCGAAGGTTATGATGGTCATCAAGGGTTCTGCCGGGGCGGCGAAGGCAAATGTACGGACCACCTTCCACGTGCAATCGACCGCGGTACAACGAATACTCGATATATGATCTCGTACTTTAAAAATATGCACGCTCGTGGATTCACGCTTATCGAAACACTCGTTGCTGTTACGCTCATGGTCGTTGCAATCGTGGCACCGATGTCGCTCGTTTCGCAAAGTCTCACGACCGCGTATTACGCCCGCGATCAAGTGGCAGCGTACTCGCTCGCGCAGGAGGGCATCGAAACGGTCCGTGCGGTACGTGACGGCAATATTCTTTCAAATGCAACCCTCGGAACCAACTTCGGTCTACTCGACGGAATACCGGTGGGTAGTAATTTCACCGCTGACGCCCGAAAAACAGGTATCGCCAGTCTTGATGCGTGCGACACCGATCCGTGTCCGCTTTTGCAAGTAGATAGTACAAATACCCTGTATGGTTACGAGTCGGGATGGAACGACACTAAATTTCGACGTACCTTGAAAGCAAGCTACGTTGGACCTGCAACGATCAACCCGGAGCCGCCGGGTAATCTTGTTGGCCGTGATGAGATTCGCGTTACGGTAACTGTCACGTGGGAAACCGCTACCGGTCGCACGCGAAAGTTCAAAATGTATTCCAATATGTATCGCTGGATTTGCAGTGGAGTGGCGAGCGGCGGTCCAACAAGTTGCTAAGTATGAAATTTTTTCAATCATTCAAGATGAAGACGGGTGCAAAGAATCGCGGCCGACCTGCGCAGGCAGGATTCACCTTGCTTTTGGCCGCGCTCGTTGCATCAATTGTGCTTTCGCTCGGTAGTTCAATCTTTACCATCGCAAAGAAACAGGTGCTACTCTCTTCTGTAGGGCGCGATTCGCAATTCGCTTTTTATGCTGCCGACACTGCGGCAGAGTGCGCCCTCTATTACGACGTGCGCTTCTCACGTTTCGCCACATCAACTGACTCAGTAATTCCCATGCAAACAATCCAGTGCGACGGTGTGGTCATCACGCCCACCCTTCACCCTGATTTTCCTCGTACCTCAAATACAGCAGTCTCGCGCTTCAGAGTACAAAATGCTAATGCAAGTCCGGTACAGAACGGCCTCTTTTGGAAAGATGAGAATGGGGATCCGCAAGCGGGAAACTGCGCAGACGTCATTATCTATAAGAACAATGTTGCACCGTATACGGTAATTCACGCAGACGGGTATAGCACCGAGTGCAATACGCTTGAAACAAGCAATCGCACACTACAGCGATCGATCGAGATTCAATACTAGGGGACTGGAACCGATAGCTAGAGCGAGGTACCCTGTTCGAATGATTCCCAAAGCAGTTGCATCACGCTATCGCAAACTGAAGGATTCCATCAATGACTACCGCCGCGCGTACCATGTGTACGACCGCGAGGTTATACCGGAATCCGCGAGAGACTCTCTGATGAAGGAGCTCATGGGTATAGAAGCGAAATACCCCGCAATAATCGCGACTGATTCACCCACACAGCGCGTTGCAGGTACGCCGTTGCCAGGATTTACCAAGGTGCGTCACAAAGTCGCGCAGTGGTCGTTTAACGATGCCTTTACCGAAGAAGATATTCGCGCCTTCGATGCGCGCGTTAAGCGCGCACTCAAACCTGCGTTCGGTGATGTGGCGCCAACCTACACCGTTGAGCTCAAGATTGACGGACTGAAAGTGGTGCTTGAATACGAAGCTGGAATGCTAAAAACCGCCGCCACTCGCGGAGACGGGGCGGTCGGGGAAGATGTTACGCAAAATGTGCGCACGATCGAGAGTGTTCCGCTCTCGCTCACGCGCGCGATCAATGTGATCGCGGAAGGCGAAGTGTGGATGAGTGCTGCACACCTTGCAGAAATCAATGCTGAGCGGGCGAAACAGGGAGAAGAGTTGTATGCGAATCCGCGCAACGTTGCCGCAGGAGCTCTGCGCCAACTTGATCCAAAAATTACCGCATCGCGAAAGCTTGATGTATTTATATACGATGTGGCGCAGTCGTCTGAAGGAGAGCCCGCTACACAGTTGGAGGAGCTCACGTATCTGCGCGAACTTGGTTTTAAGGTGAATCAAGAATTTGTACATGCCAAAAATATTGACGAGGTAATCGCCTACTGGGATGCGTGGAAGGAAAAGGGGCGAGAACAAGATTATTGGATTGACGGCGTGGTGGTAAAGGTCAATGAGCGAGCATATCAGGAGGCGCTCGGTTTTACCGGTAAAGCGCCACGTTTTGCTATCGCGTTTAAGTTTCCCGCTGAGCAAGTGACTACGGTTGTGGAAGATATAGTGCTACAAATTGGTCGAACAGGTGTGCTTACTCCTGTTGCACACCTGCGACCAGTGTCTGTTGCGGGAACGACGGTGAGTCGCGCGACGCTTCACAACGAAGATGAGATCGAGCGGCTCGATGTGCGTATCGGCGACACGGTAATTCTGCAAAAGGCGGGAGACGTTATTCCGGATATCGTCAAATCGCTCACGGAGCTGCGCACCGGAAAAGAAAAGAAATTTAAGTGGCCAACACATGTGCCTGAATGTGGGGGCGACGGCCGCATCGAGCGCGTGCCAGGCATGTCTGCGTGGCGCTGTGTCGACAAACACTCGTTTGCAATCGTGCGGCGGCGTTTCCATAACTTTGCGGCCAAGTACGCACTCAACATCGAAGGCTTTGGGCCCAGCACGATCGACCAGCTCCTCGAAAAGGGACTCGTGCAACATTACAATGAACTTTTTACGCTCACCGAAGGCGACTTTTTAACCCTCGAAGGGTTCGCCGATATATCTGCAAAGAAAGCCGTGGCTGCGATCAAAAAGGCATCGCGAGTTGAGCTTGCCCGCCTTATCGTTGGACTCTCGATTCCGCAAGTGGGAGAGGAAACGGCTATTGTACTCGCGAATCATTTCCGTACTATCGATAAACTCGCCTCGGCTACTGTTCAAGAACTCACTGAGCTTGCCGGGGTAGGACCGATTGTTGCGCGTGAGATTTCGGAGTGGTTCAAGCTCAAGCGTCATCGAACGCTCGTACAAAAGTTGAAGGACGTCCTTACGATCGTCGCGCCGAAGAAAATCGAGGCAGCGGCGCTCAAGCTCGCGGGAAACACGTATGTACTCACGGGGACACTCGAGAGTATTTCGCGCGATGAGGCGAAGGCGCTTTTGCGAAGCCTCGGAGCCGATGTGTCCGGCACAGTGTCAAAAAACACGACGGCGGTCGTTGTGGGGGAAAGCGCCGGCTCCAAGCTCGCGAAAGCTGAGGCACTTGGAATACCCGTGCTGACAGAGGAAGAGTTCTTGCGTATAGTGGGGCGATGACACATACGGCATCAGTCGATATTTTGGCGCTCGCGGCGCTCGCGCGCCTTACTGTATCGAGCGAAGAAGTAACGCAACTAGAAGCGGAGTTACCGGTTATTTTGTCGTTTGTAGAAACCATCCAGAACGCCGAGGTATCTACGGAAACAAAGGGTGTCGGACTCCGAAATGTTATGCGCAAGGATACGAATGCACACCAAGCACTATTATTTTCTCAAAAGCTTCTGCGCGCGGCCCCCGCAC
>JBKJSQ010000037.1:0-3044 GCA_046594495.1 Minisyncoccia bacterium
CGTGAAGAAAAACCAGAGAACGACACAACCGAGCACGAGCGCAATGAGGAAAACGGTTCGGATGCGCGCACTCATGAGAGTGTTGTGCGGCACGATGATTGTATGTCTGTGGGCAGAAGCTCGCACAGTTGTACTCCCGGATACTGAAGCGATGGATATCGCTTCGCTTGCTCAAATATCTCACCGAAACAACGACTCCGGCGGGCCGCATCCGCAAGTTCACAAAACCGGATGACTGTGTGGGGGTCATTTTCTCCACCCCAATAGAGTGAACCGATTACCGAACCTGTGCAGGCAGAATGCGCTTCTTCATGTGGAGCGAGAGCGCACCAGTCGCGCATCCGCCGGAGCGCGTCATCATCTGCCCTGTCCACCGAACGTATATCGCGAGAAAGTGCGAGCACCGGAAACTCCTTACCGATACCCGAAAAACATTCTCTACGAAGGTCAGGGGCGCTTTTCGTTATCGTGTCGCAATACGTAAATGCGGCCGAAAAGTCTTCTGGTTGCGGATGTGCCAAGTTCGCGCCCGCTGCTTCAAAAAGATGCGGCGTGATGTACATGTAACAGAAAGCCTTTGCACTCTGCGGTATCACACCGGTCGAGCATGGAGCAAGTGGATCCTCTGTATCGAGATACTGCTCGCGGCTCGCCTGCCATGCCGCCTTGTCGTGTCCACCGCCACCCATAAGCTCCATGGTGGCTCCCCCCACACATTCGCCATATTCACGATTATCATACTCACCGGTGCCTGTTTTCTTACAAAACGCAATTGTTTTCTTTAAATCGTATCCATAGTAGGCAAAGACTCCATGCCCTAATCCGTGGTGACACATCGTGTAGGCGCCACTTCCACCGGGTGCTTTTTTACACGCGTCCTGAATGAGCGGGAGCGCTTTCTCATCTCCAAATTCATTGAGGGCGCCGATCACAGTCGTGTGCGAGCATGCATTCCTGAATTCCTGAGTGCAATCGGCGATCCCATCCACTCCTTTTTGTTTATAGAGTTCGTCGCCGACCGCATGTCCTAAGAGGTGTACGTCGGTACCGGGTGGCAATGCTGCGTATCGAAGTACTTCGTATGCGTACTGCGCCCCCTTCTCTTCTGCCACCGCCTGAAACCGTTTCGAGAGTTGTTGAAAATCCTCAACGCCCGCTCCGATCGTGCGCGCCTCCGGATATGCGGATGTCTCATAGAAAAGAAGGAAAAGCGCCGCGATACACACGCAAATTGCTGCGAGACTAAGTAACGACAGAGTACGTCTCGACATGCCCCCATTCTAGTCTCTATCTGTTACCCGACAAGCGATGCAACGCTGACGTAAATTCAGCAACTGGTTTGTTCAGTGCGAAATCGGGTTTATTTGCATCATATAGAAATTCACCTCTATCCACGATGGAGCCGGGACCCTTGTTCACAACTACACGAATCGGGTTGGCTACGATATACGGGTCGTGACGAGTGCCGGTGACCTGCCACGAGACGCGGCCGTTTGGCGCACCGCCCCCGATAGCGAATTTGTTGTCTTTTTCTTCAGACTTTACGTGCAGGTTTGGCATCGCAGTACCTATGGGCTTGAGTTGATACCGGACGTCTGTATTCAACGCGTCGAAATAATTCGGAAGCGAAACAACCGCCTCACCTATCGCGTTCAGGGTTACGATACCGTCGTACAGGTTTTTCGCATCCGGTGATTCGGCGAATGAGTGATAGAGAAGCTTGTTGGCGGGGTCGAGTGGGTGGTCTATAACGAAACTCCCCGCCCCCTTAGAAATCTGTCCGGTCACCGTAAAGTTGATTCCTGCTGTCGCATTTTTCGTGAACAGCGTTTGGTACGCACCTTGGCCGTAGTAGTACGCTTGGCCGTAGTAGTAGGCCTGCGCGTAGTAGTACCCTTGGGTGTAGTAGTAGCCTTGGGTGTAGTAGTAGCCCTGCGCATAGTAGTAGGCCTCGGCGTAGTAGTAGCCTTCGCCGTAGGCACCATATGCACTCGCATGCGTTGGTTGGAAAATGACTACGCACGCGAGCATGAGGCAGAATCGCATCACATATCCATTCTGCAAAAATATTCTTATTGACATAGTGGTTCGTGGAAACACTCCCCCTTGTTCATAGGTGTACTCGGCCCCTTTGGAACTTCTACAACGACGGGGTTGGCAAGAATATAGGGGTCGTGGCGGATGCCGGTAATTTGCCATGAGATACTACCGCCCCCGATGCCACCCCCTATCGTGAACTGGTTATTTTTCTCCTCGGACTTCACGTGTAGATTCGGCATCGCCTTCTCTAGCGCAAAGAACTGATACCGCACACTGGTATTGAGCGCGTCGAAGTAATCGGGAAGCGTGATGGTTACCTCGCCATTGGAATCCAACGTCGCAATGCCGTTGTATATATTCTTTACATCGGGTGATTCAACGAACGAGTGGTATAGAAGTTTGTTGGCTGGGTCGAGCGGGTGGTCTATCACGAAGGTGCCTGAACCCTTGGAGAGCGCTCCGGTGATAGCTAAGTTGCCGGCAAATCGCACGCTTCCGCTCAGTGTGACGGCGAGGACCGCGCTCGGCACAAACAAGACCGCAATACATACAATAGTTTTCAGATGTGGTCGCATATCATTTTGTATAAAATTCCGGGAACAAGTACTCCCCTTTATCTACGAGCGCATCGGATCCCTTCTCTACTTCTGTCGCGATAGGATGTGCGCGTATAAATGGGTCGTGTCGAATGCCTGTTACCTGCCAAGAAACTTTACCGCCCGCAACGCCGCCCGAGATATTCAATTCAATGTTGCCAAAAAGCCACGCTCGACGATGGACCCCTGAGGAAATGTGCAGATTGGGCATCGGTGCTCCTATTGCTGTGCCGAGGTAGCGGAAATCTTCGTTGAGCGCCAGAAAATAATCAGGCAGAACCACCGTTGCTTCCCCATTCTCATCCAGCTCCGCTATGCCGTCATAGATGTTCATAACGTCGGGCGATTCGACAAATGAGTGATAGAGAAGCTTGTTCTTAGGATCCAGCGGATGGTCGATGACAAAGG
>JBKJSQ010000020.1:0-10946 GCA_046594495.1 Minisyncoccia bacterium
TCCTGCCTCTGTTTTCACACCTTGGATTCTTTCGACCGGTTCGGCTAATTTACCCTCACCAGCGTCCCTCAAGGTTTGGTTGATATGTTCTCTGCGGCTATTCGCCTCCGTTAGCAATTCTTCAGCCCTTTTTTCCTCAGAAGCTAAATCCTCTCTCTCAATTTTACTTCTGAATTTTCTTTCCCACCGCCGCGCATCTCTGGCTTTAATTTGACATAAGACAGAAGATTTCATATACTTACAATATATCATATATGCGAAATATTGCGGATACTATTTATGACCGATAAAAACAATTTAGAAAAAAGAATTTTCGAACTTCACGCGCGAGTGTGTAAAACTCTTTCTCATTCAAAAAGACTGGAAATTATTGAATTGCTTCGCGGTGGGCGGGAAATGGGTGTTTCTGAAATAGCTAAGAAGTTAGGCATTACTAAAGCCAATGTTTCCCAGCATTTAGCACTTATGCGTCAACAGAATATCGTAAAAACGCGACGTGAAGGAATCGCCATTTTATACTCACTCGCCAATCCAAAAATTCTTGTTGCCTATGACGCACTAAGGAAAGCGTTAAAGGATCAATTGGAAACCGATGGTAAATTATTAGAAAAATTTTAATCATATGCAAACGATTACTATTATCATCAACGAACTTCCTTACAAAAACGATGAAGCGTGGAATGCCTTGCGGCTTGGAGGGTCGCTGTTGGAACAAGAAGTTAAGGTAAATGTTTTCCTTTTGGAAGACGGAGTTGATGTTGGTAAAGAAAATCAAGACGTTCAAGGTAAGGACTATAATTTGGAAGAGCTGACAAAAGCCCTCCTCGCAAAAAATGTTTCTTTTGCTGCTTGCCAGACTTGTTTAAAGGTCTGCGGTATTAGCAAAGAAAAATTGATTGCCGGAGTTGTAGAAGGACACATGAGTGATCTAGCAAAATGGGTCAAAGAAAGCGATAAGGTTTTAACATTCTAAAATTATGGAATTTGACTACACTGTTACAACAGAAAAAGATTTCGACTCTATTGTAAAATGCGTAGAGGAAGAAATTGTCAAAGCTGGCATGCGGGTTTTGCATATTCACGATGTCCAAGCAACATTAGCCGAGAAAAGTTTTGAAAGAGAGTCGTTTAAGATTATTGAATTTTGTAACGCAAAGTTTGCCAATGAGTTTTTGAATATTGATATCAAGATCGGTCTTTGCCTTCCGTGCAAGATAAATGTGTATACGAAAGACGGACAGACTGTTGTTTCTGGCATGCGCCCGATTGTGCTGTCGAAATTTTTCCCAAAAGTCGATTTAGGTACAAAACCCCAAGAAGTAGATCAAATTATTCAAAACATTATCAATAACGCGAAATAACCTATGAAAAATAAACCATTACTCATCGGCATACTTGCAATAGTAGTAGCAATCGTCGGAAGTATTTTTGTATCAAATAATGGTACTATTTTTGGTCAGACATTTTCAACCAGCATTAAGGGATTACCGTCCGCTCTGAAGACAGAAGTGATAGAGCTCAAGGACGGAGACACTTTTAATCTCACTGCGGGTTTCGTGAAGAAAAAAATCGGCAACAGAGAAGTACGAATGCTCGCCTACAACGGCTCTATTCCGGGACCGACTGTGAAGATCGAGCAAGGGGCCACGGTGACCGTTAATTTCAAAAATGATACGGATGTGGAGAATACCATTCATTCTCACGGCGTACGTATGAAAAACGCCTTTGATGGTGTGCCTGATGTAACGCAAAAGGCGGTTCAACCCGGCGAGTCATTTACCTATACACTCACCTTTCCGGACGCTGGTGTGTATTGGTATCACCCGCACATGCGTGATGACTACGCAATTGAACTCGGTCTCTATGGAAATTTTCTGGTAACTCCTGAAAGCCCAACCTATTGGAACTCGGTGGATCGTGAAGTTGCTGTTTTTCTGGATGACATTTTAATTGAAAATGGCAAAATCGCGCCGTTCTACAAAGACGGTACGGATCGCGCGCTCATGGGACGATTTGGAAATGTTATGCTCGTAAACGGCGAAACCGATTACACCCTCTCGGTCAAGAAAGGCGAAGTGATTCGTTTTTACTTCACCAACAGTGCGAGCGTCCGGCCGTTTAATCTTGCTATGAAAGGAACAAAACTGAAGCTCGTCGGTGGTGACAATGGCGCATATGAACGTGAGGAATGGAAAGATACCGTGCTGATCACTCCTTCCGAGCGCGCGGTCATTGAAACGCGCTTTGACGTTTCAGGTGAATACGAAATTCAAAACAAGACTCCCGATAGAACGACGCGTCTTGGAAAAATTATTGTGTTAGATGAGTCTCTAGTCTCTCTAGGCGGTTCATTTCAGACGCTTCGTAATAACACTGAAGCCATTACATCAATTAATCCTTTTCGCCCCTTTTTCGCCAAAGAAGTTGACAAGCGTATAAAACTTACGCTTGATATGATGGGTGGCAACACGGGCATGATGAGTAACAATACTCACGGGATGTCATCCGGCACGGGCGGAGGCAGAATGATGGGTGGCGTACCGGAGGGTGGTATTGAATGGGACGATTCGGACAATGCAGGCATGAATGCGATGTCCAACACGGACATGGTGGAGTGGAAGATTACTGATCAGGATTCAGGTCAGGAAAATATGGACATCGCTTGGAAATTCAAGGTCGGAGAAAAGGTGAAAATCCGCATTACCAACGACCGTACCTCCGTCCACCCCATGCAACATCCGATTCATTTTCATGGCCAACGATTCTTGGTGTTAAATAAGAATGGTGTCCCTCAAACCAATCTGGTGTGGAAGGACACGGTCAATGTACCGGCAGGAGAATATTTGGATGTTTTGGTCGAGATGTCCAATCCTGGAGTGTGGATGGCTCACTGCCATATTCTTGAGCATATTGAAGCTGGCATGATGTTTACATTTACGGTCGAAGAATAATATTACCAATTAATCAAAAAATTATATGATGGGAATTGGTGTCTGACACGTCAAAAATGCAGATTTCATTGTATAATACTAATCCGAGGATGCACCCTATTATTTGATAGTATCTCGTATTTTATCGAGGGCTTCAGACGGTTCCGGTTCGTTAATCCAAGTTGCATAGTCGCGCGGCAACGGGACCGGTGACTCTGCTATGAGGCTTCTCTCATTTTGATTTGGACTCTGTCTGCGATATGCACTACCCCATCGCCATTGCTGCACGCTGCTGCACAACTTTGCGCGAACAGGATTTCTCTCAATGTATTTTAAGACCGACATTAAATGACTGTCGTCGGTGATAACAAATGATTTATATCGACCTTGATACAAGTGCCCGTATCCAATGGTACCTGTCTTTGTTCTATATCGTCGTGAATGGGTCGTACTGAGCCACTGTAGTCCCTTCGAGAGGGTTCCGTCCTTTGTTGGATACACCAACAAATGCCAGTGATTCGGCATAATCGTGTAGGCCAAAATTCGAATTTCATACAGCTCAGTCAACTCCTTTAGTAGTTCTTCAAAATCACTGTAGTCCGCATCAGTATGAAATATTTCAACACGCCCGCTTGCACGATTCAGCACATGATACACAGTGTCGCCGAGATCTACTCGCGGGGCGCGTCCCATAGAAAAATTATGACACGATGTTCATGCTTTTTACGAACTGTCCCCGTACCCTAGAGAGCAAATTAAAAACGCCGGACTGACCGGCGCTTTATAATGAATTCAGTCGGAGTCACTATCGTCTCCGACGTCTCAAGGTTTTTCGTAAAGCCTTAATGCGAGGTTCCAGTACCGTAAAATCAACACCACTGTCTTCCAAATTTTCCTCGATGTTCCCCAGCATGTAGTTCATATATTCGAGGCTCCTGCAAAACACCGGGTCTGTATCGATCAGGTACCAGCGTTGTTCTAACTGTCCGGGACGAGTCCCATAAATGTACTGGGTCGCATCGAAGAGCTCCATCAGGTAGTGACTGCGGGTGCGGACTTTATCTTCGCAGTACGTGATAAGTGTCTCGAACATCCGCTGAAAATCATCTACCGTACGAGTTCTTTCGGTATCTGCCAAATCGTCGACGTCGACGGATCGGATCTTTTCCGTGATGCCGTAATACGCGATCTTACCGCTATCGTTTCGTGCGATGATAAACTGCACCGGCGATCTGATGCCGTATCGGTACTCTAACTCATGGAATAGCTGTTGCCCGATACGACTAGCTGTGCTGGCCTTTCGTTTGTCGCCGTAGAATGGTGGACGGATTACAAACCGCGAGTCATCCACCAATTCGAATAATTTCACTCCATGTTCCATGCCGAAAGCAATGCCGGCACTGAACTCACTCTTGATGAGAGGCGCTCGAAAAACAGGTATGTCGAACTTGGCAGGCGTTACACTTTCAGCTTCTAAGAAAGGTACCATCGATTGTCCCCTTGTTGTGCTGTCGCGTTTTTACACCTATATTCTCTTTTTGTCTAGATGCAGTGTAATTTCGGCGCGCTTCATTTCTATGGGTAAAAGGTGTCAGGTACCTTTTTGAAAAGGAGAGGGAGGGATTCGGTCAAGCGCTCGAAAAACTGTCGTCACACTTTTTTCCGCCTGACCACGCTCGTCCATCCCCAATCCGAGGGAGGGATTCGGTCACTCATATTTTGCTGCTGCAAAATTGTGCGACCCCGACTCGCGCCGTCGCGCTCCGTCTTTCGAATCCCGTCCTCCCGAATGAAAACCACCCCATTTAAGGGGTGGTTTTCATTCGGATGCGGAGAGGGAGGGATTCGAACCCTCGGAACGGTTTCCCGCTCAACACATTAGCAGTGTGCTCCATTCGACCGCTCTGGCACCTCTCCGTGTGTGCGCTCCACCTTACCATGTCCCACTGAACAACGTCCACGCTCTCCCCAATAACGATTTGCCAGGGTATCGTTACTTCATGGAAGAGCAGAAGGCGCTCAAGGTACTCATGCTCGACGACGAACGTTTTTTGCTCGACATCTATCGTATGGCGTTTGAAAAACATGGCGCTGAGGTCATTGTGTGCCGTGATGTTGATGCCGCGCTTGCAGTGCTCCGAGGCGGCTTCACGCCAAATGTCATTCTGTTCGATATTACGATGCCCGACAGTAAGAGCGGATTTGAATTTATAGAAACGGTACGCAATCAACATCTTGCCGATACAAGTTTAAAAATCGCGCTTACGAATTCCGGACAAGATGGAGCAATAGCACGCATTCTGGAATTAGGCGCAGATGCACACCTTTTAAAGGCCGATTATCTGCCTGCACAAATGGTTGCAACGGTAACGGAGATGGTGGGAAGTAAATAGAAAAACTGTGTACAACTTGACTTGCGTGCGGTTCATGGGCGTATACTCCGAAATAGAGGCGGCTCATTATCGAACCGTCAAAAACAAGAAGGATCACGGTTATGCGAACTATGACTGCGAATTCCGAGGCGGGGCGCGAGTCCCCCTCCATAGCTGCGAGCGTTAAGAACGCAGCGCTGAAGCTTCTCAACTTTGGTCATTCGCCAAAGAATGGTCCTCCCGGCTATAAACCGGAACTCCACTATATGCGCGGCCCCGGCCCTGCATGTTCTTGGAAGCAAGCTTCCCGCAATCGCTGATACGCATCAGTATCCTTCAAAAGCCCCAGCTCTCGAGCGTTGGGGCTTTTGTTTTGGTCGAACATGCTTCGGCCAAAAACAAAAGCCCGGTCGGAGCTTGGGGCCCAAGCGCGTCGGCGCTTGGGATAGCGAGACGGGCCCTGCGTGCGCATCGCAGCAGCGATGCGACATGTGGGGGCTTTTGTTTATTTAGTGCTTCTTGTATGCGGCGGGCTAGACAATCTTATTAATCAGCCACGAGATGAGCGATAGCACGATTGCACCGAGGAGCGCAGGGAGGAATCCTGCAACTTCAAACCCTGGCACAATGAGCGTCATCGCCCAGAAGAGAACTGCGTTCAGAATAAATGAAAATAGTCCGAGTGTGAGAATCGTGATCGGGAGCGTGAGAATTGAGAGTACGGGACGAATCACCATCGTGATTACACTCCACACGAGCGCAACGAGAAGCGTTGTAATCCACCCACCAGAAATCGTAATACCGGGAATAAGATACACCGTGAGGTACACGGCAACGGCTGTTCCTAAAAATCGAAGAATCATGTGCATGTAGGAAGTATGCCATGGAGCGCGCACGAGAAAAAGCCGCCACGATTACTCGTGACGGCTTTTTGGTTTCTCAATTTATTCCCACGTCTTTTCTTCTTCTTTCGGATTACCAAACTCGTCTGTTGTTTCTACTTCGGCTTCCTCCTCTTCTACTGCTTCATCAAGTATGCCATCGAGTGCCTCGTCGCTGACCTCGCCGTCTACCTCCTTCACTTCTTCAACTTCATCCATATATTCGAGCTCGAAATCTAAAAATTACTATAAATACTTCTGAACAGCCCTATAGTACCTGCACTTTTTCTGAATTCAAGCGCATAGGCACGAACGTGTGTATAACATATTATGCGGCTATGCCCCAGCACACGAAAAGGCATGGTATGCGTCGAACTAAAAACTTTATGAAAAACACACTCGAAGCAATGTTGTTCTCATTATCAGACTCAAACGGCATACAGAGACGATGCCGTTTCGTGTGAGGGGTATGCACCCGCACGATCCGGTCACCACGCATTTCCGCCTGACTCCGACTCAGTTATCTGCGCTTAAGCGCCTCGGAATCGTCACGATAGAAAACCTCGTGCGGCATTTTCCTGCGCGCTACGACAGCGCAGGAGCGTCAGTTCGCGTGTCGGAACTCGCTGCGGGATCCAAGGTTACGCTCTTCGGCATTATTACTGGAATCAAAGCAAAGAAATTGTGGAAAAGCCGACGCAATGCATCGGTTGGCACATTTGAGGATTCATCCGGAAAAGTAGGACTCATGTGGTTCAATCAACCCTACATTAAGTCCTACATTCCAGACGGCAGCATGGTAAAACTTTCCGGTACCGTGACCGGCTCTGCGGGTAAACCCTACATCGCAAACCCCGAGGTAGAAATCCTTCCACCGGGAACGGTCGCCGAAGGTTTATTTGAAACAAACGAGGAGAACACGGTATCGAAACCCGCTATCTTTGCAGTGTATCCGGAGAGTCGTGGCATTACATCGCTGTGGTTCCGGCATGCAGTGGAGCGTGCATTCTCCGACGGCATACTTCCCGCCCTCGAGGATCCACTACCCATCGACATCCGTAAGCGCTACAACCTGCCCGATATGCAAACTGCGCTCGTATGGATTCATTCTCCCGAAAAAGATACACATGCCGAAGCAGCACGAAAACGTTTCGCATTCGAAGAAATATTTGCGCTGCAAATTGTGCGCGCAAAAGAGCGGGCAGAGAACGATGCGCAGTCATCATTTCCCATTAGCGATGGCGCGGAACAAGTAGAGCGCTTTCTAGCGACAACCCCATTCGCTCCGACCGGCGCACAGTCGCGCGCTATAACAGAAATATTGAATAACTTTAAAGCTATGCACCCGATGGCGCGACTCCTCGAGGGTGATGTGGGCGCGGGCAAAACCCTCGTTGCCGCAGCTGCGGCCTATACGGTGGTTACGTCTCGTCCGCCAAACAGACGCTCGGGCACCTTGCAGGTTGCGTATATGGCACCAACCGAAATTCTTGCACAACAACACTTCCAATCATTCATTGAATACTTCAAAGACCTCCCTATTTCAATCGCGCTCATTACCGGTTCCGGATGCCGAAAGTTTCCTTCCAAAGTAAAACGTGGGGAGGCAACCGATATCTCGCGCGCGCAGCTACTCAAGTGGGTCGCAAACGGCGAGATCGCCATGGTGGTAGGCACGCATGCACTCATTCAGAAATCTGTGCAATTCCAACATCTTGCGCTCGCCATCGTCGACGAGCAGCATCGGTTTGGTACGAAGCAGCGGCGGGCCCTCGCACATAAAGGTGACGCGGCTCCACACTTTCTTTCGATGACCGCCACCCCGATCCCGCGCACGCTCGCACTCACAATTTATGGCGATCTCGATATTTCCGTGCTCGATGAGTTACCCCCCGGACGTGCAAAGATTACAACCAAGCTGTTGAAAAACACCGAGCGAAATATCGCGTACAAATCGATCGACGAAGAATTGACCAAGGGCCGTCAAGCTTACGTGATTTGTCCGCGTATCGACGAACCCGATCCCGAAAAAGAGAACGCGCTTATGGCAAAGTCCGTAAAAGCAGAGGCCAAGCGACTGCAGAGCGATATTTTTCCAGACTACGAGGTCGGCCTCCTGCATGGCGCCATGAAGCCCGCAGAAAAAGACGCGGTCATGAAAGACTTCACCGACGGCAAGATAGATATATTAGTTGCCACATCGGTCGTGGAAGTGGGGGTCAACGTGCCGAATGCGACCGTGATACTTATCGAAGGCGCGGAGCGATTCGGACTCGCCCAGCTGCATCAGCTTCGCGGACGCGTCATGCGCTCGTCGCATCCGCCGTACTGTTTCCTACTACCCGAGAGCAAGAGCGAGGTCTCGATCAAGCGCCTCAGAGCGCTCGAGAAATCGTCCGACGGCTTCAAGCTGGCGGAAAGTGATTTGGAAACCCGCGGCGCAGGCGACTTGTTCGGCCGCAAGCAATGGGGAGTCTCGGACCTCGGCATGGAAGCGCTTAAGAATGTGCGCCTCATTCAGGCAGCTCGCGAAGAGGCGCAGCGTATCGTTTCCGAAGATGCAACACTGTCACAGCACAAAGCGCTCGCCGATAGAGTGGCGAGCGCATTTGCGCAAAATCACAACGAGTAATTTATCTCCACGAAACTGTGCACATGAACGCGTCGCCGGGAATCTTGGCCCCTGTGTACGTACCTTCATACAAATCAGCAGCCATGCTTATGCTTCCTGCGGTTCGCCCGGTTATTCGACTTGTTCCCACGGCCCAGCGCTCGCCGGAACCGTATCCAAGGTATGCAATTGTCGGATTGTAGCCGACGATTGTCGTAGGAGTAGCTGCAAAGTCGGCGTATATAGTTTTACGGACTCCAATATCCCCTTCGGGATTTGATGGGCTCGTGAACTCGAAATCTCTCGTCGATCCGTTCGCCAATGTTACGCGTGCCATGAACGCCGCCGAGCTTGCGCGGGCCGTGCAGTCAACCTGCCCGGTAACAGCTCCGCCAGTGCCGGTGGGATTAGTTGTTGGTGTTGCGGTTACAGTAAAGCTCGCACTCTTACCCGCTGCGTGGATTGCTCGTTCCGGAACCGATGCGCAATACCCCCAACACTGTGAGCCTGTATAGAGCTTGCCTGTTATGTGATACGTGCCGGGTGCCATAGAGAATCCTCCGTGACCGGCATCGCTTAGCGCCGGCGCCCCAGCAGCTGGGAGTGTCCATGTGAATGTTCCGTTTGCTGCAAGGTTTGATGAGCCGGATGCAAGCCCTTGATCGTTGCTCGAAATAAGTGCGGGTTCGGTTGTGCCATCTCGATACACTTCAAGCCGGACGACGGATCCCGCAGGTGGATTGGATGTTGTCCAGTTAATAGCCAGATTGCTAGCCAATCCAACGGTCGATGGTGTGACAGCAATCGACATGTTCGCAGCAGTAGAAACCGTGATCGTCTTTGTTGCGAGCACTTCGCTGCTTCCAAGCTCGCAGAGTCGGAGCGCTTCGTTCACCGTACCGAAGCAGTTACCGATGCTGCGCACGAGCTCCGCTGTGTAGGTTCCGTTCGAGGAATACGTGTGTGTCGTGGACGATCCTGAAAGCCACTGCGACGTTCCGTCGCCGAAATTTACTCGGTAGCTACCTGACGTTACCGCGACATCGGTGGTGAATCGAACTAAGAGTGGCCCCGCACCGCTCGCGGGTTTTGCAGAGAATATACCGCCTGCACTCGTGTCACTCGCGCATTTAATTGCTGCAAGTGTTTGTGGACCCACGTTTCCGGTCTGTGAAATTCCTTTCGACTCCTGGTACCGCTTCACCGCCTTTTCTGTGAGTCCTCCGAAATAGCCGGTCACCTGCCCATCGGGGTACAGCGTTGGGTCGGCAGCAAGGAATTGTTGCAAGCGCGAAACGTCGCCACCGGTTGTGGAATCTTTATCCTCAAGTGTTAGCGTGCGTGTAATTGCCGCACAAGCCGATGCCGGCGCAGTCGTAGTATTTGTCACTCGCACCGTTGCCGTTGCGCCAACTGCTGAACTTGGCACGGTGCACGTTTGCGCATTATCGGCACACGTGAGATCACCGATAACCAATCGCGCGATGTATGTACCATTCGTAGCATATGAGTGCGCAATCGATGCAGTGCGGACGCTGCAGTCGGTTCCTGCTGCACATTCCTGACTAACCATATAACCAGACGTACCGTCTCCAAAATCAACCACCGCATCCTCTGATTCTTTTATTTTTGCACTGAATGTGACAAGGAGTGGTGCACGGCCGGCGAGCGGCGTGGCGCGGAAGTTGTATGCACTGTTGCCGCAATTTGCCGCGATCGCTGCGCGCGTAGTGGGCCCAACTGCCCCATAGCCGTTACTCTCAGGCGAGCCAGAAGTCGCAATTCCCTTCGACGCTTGGTAGCGCTCAACGGCGCGGCGCGTGAGATTGCCGTACGTTCCGCTGATTGTTTGTTCCGGATAGATCGCCGTGTCTTGTGCAAGGAATGTCTGGAGCTTTGTTACTTCGCCGCCGGTCGTGCTGTCTGAATCTCCCGGCGAAAGATTGTTGTTCAGTACAATACATCCAGCACCTGTTCCAACCGCCTTGAGTGTGAAGGCTGTGCTTGTTGCCACCGCATGCACCGCAACATCTGAGGTTGTGTAGTTTCCACTTAGCGGAGTGTAGACCTTTGCAAGAATGTGATACTGGCCAGGCACAAGCGTCGCCAAACTTATATTGCATGTGATCATCGGGTTAAAAAGTGCCGCAAT
>JBKJSQ010000149.1:0-4928 GCA_046594495.1 Minisyncoccia bacterium
ATTGGATTTCTCCATGGTGCCCACACGCTCGAAGAGCTTAAGAAGTACGATATGCCTGCAATTTACTGGGACAGGTGGGTTACAAAAGAAAAGTGCGAAATGTTCGGCCTACCGGAGGGCGACCTTGGCCCCGGCTCGTATGGCGCAGCATGGGCCACGTTCCCCACGGCGGAAGGTGCGCCGTTTAATCAGATTGCTCATGTGGTGCAGCAAATCCGCGAAAAGCCGTTCCTACGTACGCACTTCGTGTCGCCGTGGATACCGCAGTACACCATCCAGCACGAAGGACTGACTCGCAAAGTCGTTGTCGCACCGTGTCATGGCTGGATTCACGTGCTTGTGTATCCCGACACTCGCGAGCTCGTGGTGCATCATTTCCAGCGAAGCGCAGATATTCCGATAGGAGTCGTTTCCAACATCGTGCAGTACGCGGCGTTTGGCATGATGCTCGGCCAAGTGCTCGGCTACACTATGAAAGAGCTTGTGCACTCGTTTTCGGACGCGCATATTTATCACAATCAATTCGATGCGGTGCATGAGTTACTTTCGCGCGAACCGAAACCGTTTCCGACCGTCACGCTCGACCCGTCCGTAAAAGACATGTTTGATTTCCGTGTGTCGCACTTTACGCTCTCAGACTACGAGGCGCATCCGAAGATGATGATTCCCACCGCAATTTAGATATGAAGCGGACAGTCAACTTGAAGCATGCGAGAACAAAGTTTCAGCGTGAGGTGATGGAGAAGATTGTTCGCGACAAGGTGTGTCCGTTTTGCGAGGTTCATTTTTTGAAATATCACACCAAGCCCATCATCAAAAAAGGGAAGTATTGGATTCTTACCGAGAACTTTCAGCCATACGAAGGAACCAAGCATCATCTGCTCGCTGTGTCGCGCAAACACGTGACATCATTTACCGACCTTACGAGCGCGGCACACGCAGAACTTCTTACGATGCTCGGAACCGAAGTGAAAAAACGTGACATCAAAGGAGGCGCGATGTTTATGCGTTTCGGTAATACGGATTACACGTGCGGCTCTGTCGAACACCTCCATGTGCAGCTGATTTCCGGTGCGAAGCGGAGCACGGGACGTGACGGGATTCCTGTCTATCTGGGCTACAAAGCTACTTCGAAGTCGAAACCTGCACAATCTCGACGCCCGCGCCCTTAAGTACGCCCTCGGCATCAATGCGGGAATACCCTTCGTCGTAGTAAACGGCTTTCAAACCGCCGCGCGCGATGAGAAATGCGCAGGTGATGCAAGGGAAGGTGCTCACGTACATGGATGCACCATAGAGTGGAATTCCCAGCTTCGCGGCTTGAGCCACGAGGTCGGCCTCGGCATGCATTGAGATGTACAGATCGGGGCGCTCACCGGCGTCCACTGTAGTGCGTGGCGTTCCGTATATGTCGAGCGCAAGATCTGAAGGGAAGTAACGAGTATGACCAAGTGCTACGATGGCGCCGTCTTTCACCAAGACTGCGCCGATTTGTCGCCACCAATCCGCACTCTTTTCGCCTTCGGCCTGCGCCTCTGCCATAAGCTCACGGTCGAGTTCGCTATCCGAAATGGTGCGGTCGGGAGACGGCTCCACCTCCTTACCGGCAAACACGCCATCCCAACGCAGGAATATGTTTTCGAGCACGGCACGGTCATCGGCAATATATTTTTCTGCAAAGTCGCGAGACACGTCTTCGTCGGGTAATACAATTGATGCAAATGCGGAAAGCTGTTCGGTTTCGTTGGTCTCAATTACGCTCGCGTTAAATCCAAGAGCCACGAGCGCCTTTACAGTATTCAAGGGATCGAGTGCGCGGATATCGCGGTTCAATCGGGGATACGCATCGATGAAGGTGCGACCAAGAACAAATATTGGAGAATCAGGATGCTTGCCGAAAAAAGAAAGATACCCCGCATGCAGCGCAGGTACGTAGGCAACGATTGCGCTGTTAGTCATCTTAGCGCTGCTGAACAGAGTTGAGTGCATTTTTTACAAGCTCCGGAACGCCACGCATGATTTCTGCCGCAAGCTGGTCGGCACCGCTAATGGTAAGGGTGCGCACGCGAGCAGTAGTAGACGTTGCGGCCTGAGGCGGGAGCGTGACGATTTTTCCGCATACTTTGTTGTAGACAGCCACATCTTTCTTCGGGAAGTCCGAAGTTGATGAAGATGTAATAAGCACATCGGGTTTTACTGTTTCAATCAACTTAGCATTGCCGTGCTTGAGTTCACGAAGTGTGAGAATGCCAACGGAGCGCAAGTGCGCGAGCATTTGCAAACGTTCGCCCTGAGAAACGATCGGTCGACTGGGCCCTTTACGTGCACGGGTAAGTTCATCGGAATCCACCCCCACAATGAGGATATCGCCGTAGGAAAGTGCGCGCTCAAGATATTTTGCATGACCCTCGTGAATCATGTCGTATACACCTTGCGTGAGTACGATGCGGTAGCCCATATTTTTTAAGCTTTCCACGACTGCCTTCAATTCTTTGTAGTCTGGGATGAAGCGGTCCTTCAGATTTGAGCCCGCGCTGAGTATGTTCTTAACGGTCACGCGGTTGTTTTTCTTCATCGGTACATGAAATCACGCGCATGGTTCCTTGTGCAATTGCCGCCCGTGTTGTGGGGTATCAGGTCAAGTCACAAATCTAAAGAATTTGATGGATAAAAAAAGGGATTTCATAGCTATATAGAGCCACGATATTAGATTGACAGTATGTCAATGATGTGATATTAAACGCCTCGGAAGTTCCTTGTCACACGACTGTGGAACGATTCCGCAAACAAACCTACGGAGAGCCGTTATGGCCAAGATTGAAGCGAAGGCACTGGAAAAGGGCATCGTGCGGTACATGGTTTCTGTTGTCGGCATCTCGCCGATGCTTCAGAACCCGATGACCGACGATACGCTCGAGACCCTCATTCGGGGATCGAAGGGGCGTGCTAAGCCGAAGAACCCCGATGTCAAAATCGAGGACATTGCCAAGGACAAGCTCTGTCTGAGCGAGAGTGGCAAGTTCGGGATTCCTTCGAACTACCTGTTCGCCTGCCTCGTTGACGCCGGCCGCCAGGTAATCTTCGAGAAGAAGTCGAAGATCTCTACACGCGACAGCTCGCTTCTGCCGGCGTTTCTCACGATCAATGCGTCCGAGCAGGACAATGCCGGCAACGGCTTTATCCCGTTCAAGGACCAGAACGTTCAGTGGATCGCCGACAAGCGCCGCGGTGTACTGAAGTCCGGTCCTGGCGGCGGCGTCGCCGTCGGCATCGTGCGCCCGAAGTTTATGCAGTGGGCGTTCGACGTGGAAATCGAAGTCGATCTGGATCAGATCAACCTCGACAAGGTTCGCGATCTGTTTGTTGCCGCCGGCCGCTACTCGGGTTTGGGCGATTTCCGCCCGAGCAGGAAGGGGCCGTTCGGTCGCTTCGTGACGGGCAAGTTCGTGGAGCTCGGCGCGGTCCAGTTCCCGATGGCAGACGCCGCTTAGGCCGACCGCCTATATTGCGCGTAGTTATCCGGCGTGGAGTTACGTTCGGTCCGGTTAGGGGCGGAGAGGGAAACCTCTCCGCCAATTCTGTCGTCCGGAAGTGTTCACAATGGCACAGTCGCCTAGAGTTAGGAGCGGGTCGGAGACATCTTTAAAATGTAGCCGACAACTTTCCTGTACGGACCGGAATTGTCCTGATTAGCAAGCTGCGGTATGCAATGCAAAAGCAGTCTGCGGTAGCCAAGTGTGCGGGTCGGGAAGCTTCGTGTTTTCCGACAAGGTTATTGTTCAGTCGGGTCGGCTGCAGAACTGTCTGCTACCGCCGGCTAGCGTAGCGTGCAGTGCGGTACGGGTCGGGGATTGCAAGTGCAGTTTCCGACAATAATGGTGCTGGGTCTAGTTGCCCACAGTATAGTCCACTACTCTATTGGTCGGGAGAAAACCCGACACGTTTGCACTCAGGTATCGAAGTCTTCGCTCCGGTGCCGTGTAGTTGCCTAGCGTCGTCTCTGGTGTGGGTCGGAGGAGTCATGCGACTCCTCCGACAAATTCTTTTCAGTTCTTTCCCGATCGTCGAGTGAATACTCGGCCTGATGAGTTCGAAAGAACGAAATCGGATGCTCTTTAATACAAGAAAGGACATGCATGCCGCTCATCGTAGACGGTGAATATCGCGGTGCGCATGCCTCGCATGTGCATCCGAATCAGAAGCTTGGTAAACATCGGACAGTCATTACATCGGCACTTCCGCTGATGAATTGGCTTATCGATGACGAACGAGTGGCAACCATTTCGTTCGGACGACTTACACATGCATCGGGAAAAGTGTATTCACCACGTGTGGTATGCGAAGTTGTTGATCGATTGATTACGGTATTACTCGTCGATAAAACATCTGCGCAATCTATTCGTGTCTGGGTAAGGAAACCTGAACACGTGGAGCAGCTCGTTGCTCGAATCACAAGTAAATGGGCATCGGATACGGTGGGGTCGTCGACCCTTAAAATCGTAAAATCTGCGCAACATTTAGTGTGGCCGTGGACCTGCGTATTGTCCGCACCTCTAGTGTGTACTGCGGTGAGGGTCTGGGAGACATAGTCTCCTGACACTAGATTAGGTTCGGTTGTGGAGCCTATCGCCTCCCAGCGCCAAGCTAACCGTACTACTGTTCTGGCACTGTTTGGGTCAGTCTGCGCATGTATGCGCAGACTGACAATTTTTGCAGTCTGCATAACAATCGTGCCGTCCTCTACCGCAGTCTCAGGGTCTGGAAAGTGTTTCGGCACTTTCTGACATATTTTCCGAATTGCACGGTGTTGTCCGGTGCAGTACGCAAATGTTGTCTCCGCTACGGGTCGGGAAGGAAGAAATTCCCGACACATCTTAATGCGTCGCTACCCGTTCTTGGCGAGCCTGACGCTACGCGTGGTGCGGGTT
>JBKJSQ010000016.1:0-8408 GCA_046594495.1 Minisyncoccia bacterium
CGCAAAAATAACAAGGACGACACAATGTGTCGGCCGACTATATTTTTGCAGGAGGGGAGATATTCGAAAGCGAGCGGCGGAGGCTCCGTCAGCAGATGGAGCGACGCGAGCAGGCCCGAGCGGAGAAATTCCGCGGCGGCGGAATTTCGAGCGCTTGGGAGAATCTCTCTCCCTCCGCCAAAAGAAAACGCACCCCGATGGGGTGCGTTTTGCGCTGGGAGCACTTGTTGTCACACACTAGGTGTAAGCGAGCTGATGAGCCGCACGCACCGTGTCTGCGATGCTCGAATATATTGGAAATTCGTACCCTAATACCGAGCTAAAATTCCGTTGGATTTGACTGAGGCCATGGAATTGAGGTTCAGCTCCGATCACGACTCGAGCTCCTTCGTATTTCATGCGCATGCGCCATTCGCCGAGTTCGCCGCGAGTGTCCATCGCATACGGTTCTGGTCCCGGGTGTGGAAATTCCGTGCTTTCACGAGGGAGCCACGCCACGATACTCCCGAACTGCTTTTCCTTTATCCGGATGCCGGCGCGCTTCAGATAGTGCTGCTCCCATCGTAGCTGTCGATCGAATTCCATGAACTCACTCTTTAGGAACATGGGAGCGAGTGGATGGGATTCGTCCCAACAACAGGGGCACGCAACTGTTGAAAAGGCGTCGGCTCGAAAAATCTCTTTCGAGGCTTCATGCTGCCAATCTGCTCCGCCGCGAACCGGACCAAGAAGAAAATAGAGCGATCGAGGTGTAACGGAATCTGGTCTCCATATGTCGTCGTCGCTAATGTAGGTCTTGGGAACTATGATTTGATGTGCGCTCACGGCTTCCTCCTGTTCAGGTTCCGATGAAATCTTTGGCGATAGTATAAAATATCCTTCGAATGTGCAACTGCTATCGAATGTTCATTACAGCGCGCGCGAGGTACATAAACGGAATGTCGATAACTGCAACAATCCATTTAATAACCGTAAGACCAATAATGAGTGGGAGGATAGGTGTAGTGCCGTAAAAGGCGAGGGTTACAAAGAGTGCGCTATCAAGCAGCATCGCTGGGATGGAGCTAAATGCGTTTCGCATCCACAGGTGACGCCCGTGTGTTTTCAATCGGAACCATTGGTACAAGTATACATCGAGTGATTCGCTAATGAGAAAGGTAATCAGTCCTGCAAAAGCTATGCGGGGCACCGCATTGAAGACGGTGTCAAACGCTTCCTGATCCAAGAAGAACGGTGCCGGTGTGGCAGATACTGCAATGTAAGAAAATATCAGAAACGCTATCTGCGAAAAAAATGCAATAAAAATCATGCGCTGCGTTGCGTCTCGCCCGAATTTTTCATTCACGATGTCGGTTAGGAGGAAGGTAACGGAGAACAAGAGGGCGGCGCCCGGCGCATACAGAGTCGTAAACCACAGGTCAAATCCAATGATTTTCGATGCAACCAAATTCGAAATGACGACCAGTGTTACGTAGAGTGCAACAAGTGCGTCGCTGCGCTCGGTGCGGCGGGCATAGGAGGCGGCCCCGACTGCGATAGAGGAAATAACCGCGATCCACAAGAGAATGAGGGTGGGGGTCACGGCCACATAGTATCCGATTTTTTGAAAACGAGTACACTGTGCCGATGAAGTCATTTTCCGGCACAGTCATTCGCGGTTCGCAGCGTGCCGCAACACTGGGGTATCCCACGATCAATCTCGCCATAGACCACATGAATGTCGACGGTATTTTTGCGGCGACGGTAGTTATTGATGGACGCGAGCGTATCGCAGCAGCATTTGCCGATCCGCTTCGTGGTTTGCTCGAAGCCTACATACTCGACGAATCCGCCGACCTGTATGGCAAAGAAGTTAAGATTGCGCTCCATAAAAAAATCCGCCGAAACCAGCACTTCGAGACAGACGACATGCTGAAAGCTGCAATAGCATCTGATGTTGATCTCGTTCGCGCATATTTTGCAAACTTATGACCCCCGTGTCGCGCTCTCTGGCTTTTGCCGGTCCCGTTCTCGTATTCTTCGCTGCAATGCTTTGGGCAACCGATGCCCCCTTTCGCACCCACCTTACCATAGAACTATCCGCGGGGTTTATCGTGCTCGCTGAGCACGCGGTAAATCTATTGTTCGTCATTCCGGTCTTGTTTTTCAATTGGCGCGAACTCGCCACATTTTCCAAGCGCGAATGGGCGGCTATACTCGTGATAGCAATTGGCGGCTCTGCACTCGCGTCACTTGCATTCACGCAGTCATTTAAATATGTAAATCCGTCGGTCGCGATACTGCTACAAAAAGTGCAGCCAATCATCGCAATATCGCTCGCGGCATTATTTTTGAAAGAGCACATGCACAAATATTTTTGGATATGGGCCGGCATCGCTATTGCCGGTGCGTATTTGATCAGTTTTCCAGATATCGTTCCCCGTATGTATGAAGGTGAGGCATTTAATCCGAATATGCTTGGGGTACTCTTCGCGCTTACCGCCGCAGTTCTGTGGGGAACGTCCACGGTGCTCGGAAAATATGCGCTCCGGGTGAGCTCGTTTCAAACGCTCACGGCACTACGATTCGGCATAGCATTTGTATTTTTATTCTTTCTCATGACTGTGCAAGATCAAATGCCACCTTTAGCTACCGTTGCTCCGATGGACTGGCTCTATATAGGAATCGTCGCAGTTGTTTCCGGTGTGGCGTCGATCTCGATCTACTATTACGGCTTGCAGTACACGAAGGCATCGATTGCTACGCTCGCTGAACTTGGTTTTCCGCTCGCTGTAGTGTTTGTGAATGCGTATTTCATCGCGGGAAATGTACTACCGGGAACGCACTTCGGATTATATGTCGGGCAGTGGGTTGGCACGATGCTGCTTTTGTTTGCACTGTATATGTTAAGTCGTGAGAATCGAGAAGAGGTAGCGCTCGCTGTATGAAACTCATCTGCTTGAACGTATGGGGAGGTGCGCGCACAAAGCTACTCACTCCTTTCTTACAGCGAAACATGGAGACAGATTTTTTCCTTTTTCAGGAAATGTACGACACGGGGACAGGGCGCACGAACTGGGGGGATCGTGGCAACATGCACTTGTTTGAAGATTGTCTGTCTTGTCTGCCCGATCACAACGGTTATTTTGCACCTGCCGAGAGCAATGAATTCGGGCTCGCCGGATTCATAAAGAAGGGTATACCGGTTACGACCGGCGATGTATTCGTGCACCGGTACAAGAATGCAATGCAGACTCCGCTCGACGCGGCGACACTGGGACGCAATCTTCAGTATTTTGATATCGGTGGGCAGAAACCGTTTACGTTGCTTAATTTTCACGGACTCTGGACCGGGAAGGGTAAGGAAGATACGTATGAGCGACTGGAGCAGTCACGCAAAATAAAGGATTTTGCAGAAAAGAAAAAGGAATTTGTGCTTGCAGGGGATTTTAATCTGATGCCGGAGACCGAGAGTGTTCGCATTCTCGAATCAATGAATGTCAGAAACCTTATCTCGGAATTCGGCATTACAAATACGCGCACATCGTTTTACACCAAACCCGACAAGTTTGCTGACTACACATTTGTAACGCGCGGCATACAGGTGAAGGAATTTCAAATTCTTGAAGATGAGGTTTCCGATCACGCGGCCATGTTTCTGGAGTTCGACATACAATAAGTCTATGTTTACGGGAATTATCGAACAGATGGCTCGAGTTACTGCCGTGCGAGTGCAACAGGAGGGTATTCGAGTCGGTATCGAAAAGCCAGATGGATGGAAGCTTCGTGTCGGGCAGAGTATTTCGATAGATGGAGTGTGCTCGACTGTTGTTGCACAATCTGCGCGCACATTTGAAGTGGATTATATGCCCGAGACGATTTCGAAAACCACGGTTGGCACAATTACGAAAGGCCGTCGGGTAAATCTCGAACGCTCGCTCGAGTTCGGGGCGCGCATTGAGGGTCACATCGTGCAGGGACACGTTGATGCAATAACGGAAATCACGAACATTACCCTGCAGGGGTCGTCTCGCTTACTTTCTTTCCGAATTCCGGCGGCACTCCGTCGATATGTTGTGCTCCATGGGTCAATCACAATGCATGGCGTTTCACTCACTGTCGCGCGGCTCAGAGCAGGCCTGTGCACGGTAGCGCTTATACCGCACACGCTCACACACACAAATCTCGGCGAGCAGATAAAGGGGAATGCAATACATATCGAGATAGATTACCTTGCGAGATACGGCATTGCTGGGACTACCCGGAGTGGTACAGTGCTTCGCAATGCAGCGAAAGGAATACAAAAAAGAACGAAGCGCCGGTGATGCATCCAAGCTCAAGGTTGCAGTTGTTGTATCGGAGTTCAACAGCGACATTACTGAGCGCATGCTTGATGCCGCTCTCGAGACGCTCAATGCATGGGGGGTGGAAGTGAAAAACACCACCATCGTGCGCGTTCCCGGAAGCTTTGAGATTCCGGTCGCGTGCCAGAAAGTTATCGCACGAAGTAAGCCGCACGCAATCGTTGCGCTCGGATGTGTAATTCAAGGTGACACCAAACATGATCACTATATATCCTCTGCCGTTTCGCACGGAATCATGCGACTCTCACTCGATCACAAAATACCAATTTCTTTCGGTGTACTTACCACCAATAATCTTGCACAGGCAAAAGCTCGTTCAAAGGGAAAAGAAAACAAGGGATACGAAGCCGCGCGTGCAGTGCTCACAACAGCGCTCCTTTAAAGAATTATGATGCGCATCATGGTGTTTGGTACGTTCGATATGCTGCATGAAGGGCATCTCGACATGTTTCGACAGGCACGCGCACTTGTGCCTGAACCCCAATTGATCGTTTCTATCGCACGTGACGCCTCGACAGAACGGATCAAAGGTGTCACTCCAAAGCATACTGAGATCGAGCGCATGCGACTCGTAGGCGCATGCGATCTCGTCGACGAAGTCGTACTCGGCGATACGCGAGGGTTTATTGACCACATTGTATCTGCGCGTCCGGATATTATTGCGCTCGGATACGATCAATTGGGAGAGTATGTGCAGACCCTAGCAGGGGAGTTGTCTCAGGCTGGTCTTGAAACCCGCATCGTTCGATTGAAACCGTTCAAACCCGAAATCTATAAAACATCCAAATTGCAACCGTAAGGCGCATACACCAATCCTGCGCTATAGCGTAGGATTGGTGTAGGTGGCAACTGAGAGAGACTTCACTTTGGTATACTCCCAACCATGAAGTTTTTAGGTATCGATTATGGAGGCAAAAGAATCGGACTCGCGGTTTCCGACGAGGGCGGCACGATTGCATTCCCGCGCACTACCATCGCCAACATGCGCGGCGTCATCGAAACCATTAAAGAATTGGTGCGGGTAGAAAACATCGGATTCATCGTGGTGGGCGACACTAAAAGTTATGGCGGTGTTCCGAATCCGATCACCACGCAGGTCAAAGGATTTGTCGATGATTTAAAAGAGGCACTCGACGTGCCGATTGCATCATCGTGGGAAGCCGGTAGCACTATGGAGGCGAATCGATACGATCCGGCGGGGACGCATAGTGATGCGGGTGCCGCCGCAATAATTCTGCAGCGATATTTGGATATTAAATCTGGGAGTGTAGACTAATCGAGATATGGAAGAGCCACAGGTGCCACCGGTTGCGCAGCCAACCGATAATAAAATTGAAATCTCGTACGATGATTTTGCGAAGCTCGACATTCGTGTCGGCACAGTTCTCGCGGTAGAAAAGATAGAGAACGCAGACAAATTGCTTAAGTGCACGATTGATTTTGGTGCATATGGCACGCGCACGATCGTTTCGGGTATTGCCGAGTGGAAAAGTGTCGAAGATTTAGTAGGGAAGCAGCTTCCATACATCGTAAATCTGGCCCCGCGAATGCTTCGAGGAGTTGAGAGTCAGGGCATGCTCATTGCAGCGTCGGATGAAAGCGGTGTTGCGCTCATTATGCCCGAACGTGAAGTTCCACGCGGCACAAAACTAAAGTAAATGCGTGTGGTGCCTGATATAATCGAGCGATGTGGTCGTCCGATCCCATCGCTCTTTCTGGTGTAAAGGAATCATTTTCGCGCCGACTCGCGCGCTGGTTCCCAATGCCCAGACTTTTAATGCCGCGCGCAGCTGGTGTTGATATTTCTGATTCATCGATTAAGTGGCTGACACTGCTTCCTGCTGAACGGGGATTGCGTGTGCAAACGCACGGCGATATTCCACTTCAGTCCGGTATCGTCATCAATGGAGTCATTCATAATGCGAGCGCACTCGCCGAAGTATTGAAAGGGGTTCGCAAAGAACTAAAAGGTGTTACCTGTGCGCATGCGGCGCTCCCCGAAGAAGCCGCATACGTGTTTAGTATGCAAGTGCCAGGCGGTACGCCTCGTGATCAGGTGCTCGGCATGATCGAATTCGAGTTTGAAGGCAGAGTGCCGATTCCACCAAGCGCGGCGGTGTATGACTACAGTACAATTTCCCAAGATGAATCCGGGAGTGAAGAAATCAGTGTTGTAGTATTTCCGAAAGATGTTGCGCAAGCGTATGTGGATGCATTTTCTGCCGCCGGGATCACGCTGCTCTCACTTGAGGTGGAAGCACGCTCGATTGCCCGGGCTGTATCTTCCTCTGACGCTACGGAACCGATTGTGTTATTGGTGGACTTTGGTCGCGCGCGCACCGGTTTTGCGGTGGTAAAGCGCGGGGTTCCGATTTTTACATCAACAGTGGAAGTCGGAGGCGACCTGATCGATCGCATGCTCGTTGGCAAACTATCTATGACCCACGAAGATGCCGAGCGCTTTAAGAACGACGAGGGATTACTTGCACCGCGTAAAGATAAATCGCCGCAACTTGATGCGGTGAGCGGAGCCGCAGCTGCGCTTGCCGACGAAGTAGCGCGGCACTATCACTATTGGGATACACGGCGCAATGACCGCGGTGAGCGCATGACGCCCGTGGGTCGCGTGATACTGGTGGGGGGCAATGCAAATTTGCGCGGACTTTCAGACTATATTTCCGGTCGCGTACAAGCCAAAGCCTCGCGCGGAAACGTGTGGCGCCATGTGACGGACTTTGACGACTACGTACCGCCAATAGATAAACACAATTCACTTCAGTTCGCGACCGCTATCGGACTCGCGCTTCGGGGCTTGTAATTTGACATGACAAACGTATTACCACTTCCTGCACAAAAATCACTCTGGAGCATTCATCGTGCACGTTTTTTGACTGTGCTATCGCTCGTCTTGATCGGCGTATCTGTGCTTGCGTACGTTGCGCTCCTGCCGAGTTTTGTTGCACTCCAATCAAACACACTCACCGACGAAGAGATCAGTGCACAGGGTAATTCCGCGTCAGATAACTTAAAGAGTATGCAAAAGTCTCAGGCGCTCCTTACTGCAGTGAAACCGATTATATATGCAACCACAACGCCCACGCTCGCAATGGAAAAAGTTGTTGCACTTCGACCGAAAGGGGCGATTGTGAGTCGTATTCGATACATTGGATCGTCTGGGAATATTCAAATAGCAGGCGTAGCAAACCGTGAGACGCTCACTGCCTACCGAACTGCGCTTGAAAATGACGGCATGTTTACCACGGTCTCAGTTCCGGTAGCAGCACTTGTGGGTGCAAGCGGACAATTTTCTATTACGCTCAGCGGTAAATTCTAATATGTCGAACCGCGTCACAGTCACATCATGGATCGTCATCGCACTCGCGCTCGCAGCGTGGGGTGGGGTGTTTGCGTCGGCATACATGATACGCAGTACTGCAATTCAGAGATCAAACGATACGAAGGATGCGCTTACCAAGGCAAATCAGGCAGCGCTAAATAATCGCGTACAGACACTTGCGGAGAATACGAAGGAATCGCGTGACCAGCTCGCCGCCATTGCGGGCTCAGATGTGGTTGGAGTCATCGATGTAATCGATGCGGCGGGAAAACGTGCGGGATTGAATGCAAAGGTAAGTGATGCTGCGGTCGGAGGAACACAACAGCTCGGAAAGAACGGCGACACATTGCGAGCGGTGGTGTTTAACGTGCAGGGCGAGGGTTCGTTTGCGCAAGTTATGCATGCAGCAGCGCTGTATGAAAAGCTTCCGCTCCTATCTTCGATTGATCAGATGGATATTGAAAAAATACAAACCACCGATCCGAAAGCGCCGGCGTGGCGCATAGCGGTACGTATTCGTGTACAAACACTAATCTCAGTTGCCATATGAGTACCGAACAACACAATTCATTCAAGGAGCTATACGAGGCGCGGCACGAGCCTGAGAATTTGCGGCCGCTCGCGGAAATATATTGGCGCGCGGTTCTTTTGTCTGCTGTTGGTGCGGCAGTGTGCATTATTTTCTTCGGCATATGGCAATATTCTTCGGTTGTTTCGACGATGTCTGC
>JBKJSQ010000031.1:0-2687 GCA_046594495.1 Minisyncoccia bacterium
TAAACGGAATACATTCAACGGCCTCAAAATCTCGTCCCGATCAATGGGTTCATTGGATATCTGGACTTGGCCGAATGCAGGTATTATTGAAAATCCAGTTGATTTTTGGACAGGATGTCTGGATCAAGTCGATTTCGGCCTGAATGCTGTCGCGTATTGTTGGCCTGAAGCAAAAATTATTATTCATCCGCAATGGATCACGGATTACGAGAAGATGGAAGTCGAGATTTTGAATTCAAAATGCGAAATGCGTGCGATTCGGGCAGTTCGTTCGGTTGCGCTGCTTGCTAAAGCGCGGAACTTATTAGGAAAAAACCAAGTGCTAGGCCACAACGCACGCGCCGAGCTCAGGTGGCTCGTGAGACTCGCTTCCGACCTGGAAGTTGAGAAAGCTAATGAATATTTGTTTTCTAAACTTCGATCTCGTCGTTGGCCCTTATCAATGTTAAAAGTATTTGAAATGACCTGCGGAGCTTTTCGATCTAGTCCGCATTTTGCACTTAGTTTGGGTCGATTTAAGACGCTTCTACTTGCGAATCATTGAGACTCTGCGACTTATTTCGATTTCACCGACAACGCAATAGCCGCTGTTGCATTAATAGATGCTTCTCAAGCGATGGATTGTTTCGGCATGTGATTAAAAAATCCTCGGACCTGTCCGAGGATTTGAATGCTATATATGCTGAGCATTGTAGTGTTGCAATACAACCTGGGCTTCCGCAACACCGCATGTACAGGCCGCGACCGCGGCGAGCGCACATTCAAATGAGTGTGGCGTATGCGACAATTGTCGCAGCTCGTTAAGCGCCTCTGAGGGATCAGGTTGTTCTGATAGACATCGTTGAAGCGATTCTACCCTGAGGAGCATGTCCCTACATGTATAATTTCCATGTATCATATAATATATCTAAGTGCAAGCATAGCATTCGACAATATTAGACGTCAATATTTACAGATTCTCTAAAGTTTTGTGTGGTGGATAACCAAAGAAAGTGGCGGTGTTAAGCCATGGAATGTAGTTTTCCAACTACACGCCATATAACATCGCCACTTTCATGAAAACAAATATCATAGAATGGTTCGGACTTCGAGGTGTCATTTTTGATACCATGGAGATTAAGGGTCATGTATTTCTTAAGATTAGTACGAAAGGAAACCCTCCAGCTCTGCTGGAGGACCCCCGAAGTTTGACAGCTACGGGAGTCCCCCGGGAGTTTCGCGACGTGAACTGCTCAAAGGTGCACGAAAGGAAACTCAAATGAATGTACAAGAGAGTCTGACGCACACGAAATGGGACTGCAAATACCACATTATCTTCATTCCGAAGTGTCGGAGGAAGGTGCTCTATCAGGAGCTGCGACGCGAACTGGGAAGGGTTTTTCGGGAGCTTACGGAGCAACGAGAAGCCCAGATTGTGGAAGGGCACTTGATGCCGGATCACGCCCATATGTTGATCTCGATCCCGCCGAAGTATTAGGTCTCGCAGGTCATGGGGTATATCATGGGGAAGAGTGCGATCCACATCGCACGGGTGTATGCCGGACGGAGTAGGCGGCGTGGAGCCATCGTTCGAACCTTTGCGGACTGTAGCGGTAGGAGTCGAGCTCCTCAGTCCAGGGTAAGATCCAGAGGACATAGATTCCCCGTTTGGCGTATTCAGAAGTCCGATAGGAGATGGCGTCTTGGGACAGTGTGCTCACCTGGACTTCAACCGCCACCGGTTGACCCCGGATCACGGCAAAGATATCAGCCCGCACCGTGCCGAATGGTCGCTCGAGAACCGCACCGCTCACCCGGGGACTGCGGAGTAGGGATTCGAAGATTTCCTTCTTGGCTCTGCGGTGAAGGTCGGTTTCACCAGGGCTGTTCGTACAGGTCAGGTAGGATTTGTGGGTGAAGTGGGGAACAACCAGTCGTCCAGAATGAAAATTCACAACTTCTCGACATTCTGGACAAAGAAATGTTCCCATGTCCTTGGTCGCATGAGAGGCAATTATCTGTTGTTTGGTGTCGAATCGAACGGCCGTAAGCATAAGTGTTACTTGAACATTATACCTCCAGTCGGGTTCGGCAGGGAGCGGATTCATCGCTGGTTCGGTGAATTGCCGAGGCTGGGATAGCTGGGAGGATGTGGCCTGCGATTACGATCACATTGTTGGAACCATCGAGATTGTGGAGGGTGCCAGCAGCGGAGGGGCTCATATGGTATAATTTGTCTGGAAAATATTGTTCATCAACCAAAGGAGATATTATGAGTAAATGGATAGATTTTAAGGAACTCCGAACAAAACTCAGTTTTGCCGACTTACTTCGGTTGTACAAAGTCGACACGAAACCGCGAGGTGCACAGCTCGTTGGGCTATGCCCACTGCCAAGTCATGAGGGAAAAGGCACCTCACCATCATTCTCTGTCAACGTGGAACGTGGCATCTTCCACTGCTTCAGTTGTGGCGGGAAGGGGAATGTACTGGATTTTGCCGGCTTGATGGAGGGAGTCGATATCAGAGATGGATCTGCCATGCGCAGGATCGCCGAAAAGATGCAAAGCGTGCTTCTCGGATCAGGTGCTCAGACGGTATTCCAGCCATCCCGGACTCCCGCAACTGTCGCGCCAGCTGCGACGGGTGATTTGCCTGTCGTCATCAACTTCAGAGCCGTTCAAACGCGCGGGCGACCAAATTCGCCCG
>JBKJSQ010000075.1:0-3340 GCA_046594495.1 Minisyncoccia bacterium
TTGTACAAGAATCGCGGTTGATTTTAATTCCGTATACAGATCTTCCCTTGCAGGATTTTCAATCACGCTTTGTTGGAGCCACATCGCCGTTTCTTACGCCTGACGGCATTTTGGGCATTCCGTTCCTCGTTGATCCGCTTGTACTCTATTGGAATAAAAACATGCTTAATACTGCGGGGTTTGCTGGCCCGCCGGAGTTTTGGGATGAGGTGCAGGATATGGCTCAAAGAATTACGCAGCGCACCGAGACAGGTACAATTTTGAAGGCAGCCATTCCGTTTGGTCAGTTTCGAAATGTGAACAACGCCAAAGAAATTCTTGCGATGCTGGTGATGCAGGCTGGTGGACAGATTACTTCTCGTGACTCCGATGGTGCTCTGCAGGCTCAGCTTGCGCCCTCGCAACAGAATGTGGCACAAGGCTCGCTTGCTGCATTACGCTTTTTCACCGAGTTTGCCGATCCGGCAAAGCCTGGCTATTCGTGGAATGCCTCGCTGCCCGAGGCGCGCAAAATGTTTATAGCAGGAGATCTTGCGCTGTACATCGGGCTCGTTAGTGAGCGAGCATTTATCACGGCTGCGAATCCAAATCTGAGTTTCGGTGTCTCGCCGGTGCCCCAACGTCGACCTCCGTCGCCTTCGATCAGCGCCGGATTCACGTATGCCTTTGCCATTCCGCGTACGAGCAAGAATCCAAATGGTGCGCGGGCCGTTGCGTACAAACTTGCGGCTCCGAATATCGCATCCTCAATCTCGAAAACCTTCCAGATCCCATCAGCACGCATTGATGTGATAAAAAACTCAACGACTACCGATCTTGGATTTTACAACAGACAGGCTATTGTGGTGAGATCATGGACCGATCCGGATCCTGCGCGAACGAGCGAGATTTTCCGCGCTATGATAGAAGATACGGTTTCGGGGTCACTCTTACTCGGCGAAGCCGTGCAACGTGCCGACCGACAAATCGCAACATTGCTCGATACATACAATCAGAATAGGAGTCAGGAACAAATACAATGACCAACGCTCGAATCGTTTCCGCACACGTGATAGCAATTGCTTTGCTTTTGCTATGCATGACTAACGTGGCGTTCGCACAGTTAACGAATCCCATCAAGGTTGACGGAATCCCTCAGTTTATTTCCGCAGCGCTCAAGGTGATGGTTATGGTCGCGCTTCCGATCATTACGCTGTTTATGGTGTATTCGGGATTTCTCTTCGTGTTTGCGCAAGGCAATCAGGAGCAACTCGCAAAAGCAAAAACAAACTTCCTATTCGTAGTGATCGGCTCAATCCTCATTCTCGGCGCGTGGGTATTTGCATCTCTTATCGGCGGCACGATAGCGGAACTCACTCGGTAGTATGAAAAAAATACTGCCGATATCGGCACTTGTTCTGCTTCTTTTTCCAGCAATAGCGTCTGCCGAAGTAGCGAACTCACTGAAGGAGCTTGTGAGGATGCTTGTAAATCTTATTAATACCGCAACCACGACACTGGTTGCGCTGGCGCTCGTGATTTTTTTGTTTGGCGCTGCGTACAACGTTATGAAAGCAGGGGAACGCGGCTCTGGTGCGCTTCGGCAGTTTCTCGTGTGGGGCGTAATTATACTGTTCGTTATGGTTTCCGTATGGGGAATTTTAAATGTATTGCAGCAAACGCTATTCGGCTCTGGAACAAATAGCACTTCCGGCGGAAGCGGGAATTCAGTCAGCGGCTCTAATATACAGTTTAACTAACGCGTCATGGGCCTCCCTATTGTCGTCGCACTTTTTAATATAGTCGTCGGTTTGATGCTCGTTGCGTCGATGCTTCTCATGGGGGGTGGGCTCATGCTTTGGTATGTGCGCCTCGGTACCTATCCCACCTACCGTGACGATGCAATCGACATAATGCAGTGGGGAGTCGCTATTCTTTTTGTGCTCGTGGTGTTACTTGGGGTAGCACAATATGTGCAAACCCATCTAGCAGAGACCATGCTCGCTATTGGCGTGCTTATTGCAGCTGCTGTTGCGTATGTTGTTGTGTCGCAGATGACCGCGGGCGGCGAAGACGACAAAGAGCACTAACCGAGCTATCCACATTCGCGCTGAAATCCCCTTGTTCTTCGCTTCGTACCAGATACGATGAAGGGACTAGTACTAACAATAATCTCATTTTTATGCGCGCAACGGTTTATCGGACAGCTTTGAACATCGGCCTTACGGCAGCTACGATCGCATTTGTCGGTGTTCCAATGATCGCCGCCGGTCAGCAAACTACAGCTGCACAAGGGCTCTTGGGTACGCTCGCGCTTTTTAACCGCATTCTCAACGGTCTCGTGGGGATCGCAATTCTCGTTGCAATCCTCGCGTTCTTCTGGGGCTTGATTCAATGGATGTTCAGCTCCGGAGGTGAAGCAAAGAGCGACGGCCTGAAGTTTATGTTCTATTCTGTTATTGCGATTTTCGTGATGGTTTCTATCTGGGGCATCATTCGACTCCTCCAGAACACCTTCGGCGTTACGCAAAACACTTCCATCACACCAGACGGCATCCGTTCCTTCTAATACGCAGCGTACTATCGCGTAGCGTATGGCAACTGCATCACAGATTGTTGAAAGGTTGAATGATCTCATCATTCGGCCACTAGTTTTGCTCGTATTTGCGGCAGGGTTCTTTCTGTTCATGTGGGGACTCGTGATGTTCCTTTGGAATTCAAAGGAAGGTGAGATTGCCGATACCGGCAAGCAGCACATGCTGTGGGGGGTTGTGGGGATGTTTATTATGGTCTCAGTGGCCGGTATAATTGCGACCATAACCGGGACATTCGGTATTAATCAGCAGAACGCAACCGATGCGAGTAATGCGGGGAGTTACGGGAATATTCAGTTTAGGTAGATAGGATTTCTCTCTAACCGAAAGCCGACGTAGTGTCGGCTTTTTGTTTTGAGGAGGAGTGGTCTCGGCCAAGCGCTCGCTTCGTCGCGATTACTGTGAGCAAGGGGGAACACGGTCACAAATAATTCTTGCCCCGTCGGGCAAGAATTTTCGCGACCCCGACTCGGCGACCCGTCTGCTGACGGGGCCCCGCCTCCGTCTTTCGAGTCCCTCTCTGACCCTACAAAAACAAACGCCCCTAAGCGTTCGCTTAGAGGACGTTTATTTTTTGTGGGCAGAGGGGGACTCGAACCCCCAATCCTTACGGAGCTAGCTCCTAAGGCTAGTGCGTATACCAATTCCGCCATCTGCCCAATATTCGTCCTTTCACTTCGCGATTTTGTTGCTGTCCTACCGGCGCACTCGGCCTAGTGCACTGTAAACCTTTTGCCAATTCCGCCATCTGCCCTTATAAAAACAGT
>JBKJSQ010000032.1:0-10968 GCA_046594495.1 Minisyncoccia bacterium
CCGAGCCGTCTTCACCAACGCCACCATGCAGCGCATTCAGCACCACATCGAGCTGCTGCAACGCTTTCGCAGGCGTTGACGGGACTCCGCGGTGATGCCAGTACCCTTTTCGATCAATAAGAATGTCGCGCGTTTCGTACTTGTCTTCCGGCAGTGCATTCATCATAGCCGCACCCGTTTTTAGCGAGAGCGAATATTCCGAAGATGTACCACCGCGAAGCACCCCTACAATCGTGCGAACCATCTGCAGAGTATACCCCGTGAGATATGCAATCAGATTATGCGAGGACTGCAGTATGTGAATACAGTTCTGTTTGTGCAACAAGTCAGTTCTGATATCTCATGGGGCCAGCCCCCGTTTTACGTTCGCTTTTCTTCCACATTAAAACGATGTGATTTCCCCGACCACCATGGCGCGCAGTGTAACTTCTCACTCTGTATAATTTGTTTGAGGTCTTCAATTATTTGAACGCGAATATTTGGGTATCCATCGAGCGAAACAAACGGCTCACCCGGTATTGCCTGCGACATTATGTATGTATTGTTCATGTCTATCTCCACTCCCCATCGAACTGCATCGTTATTCTTTTGATCTTGGATATCAAATCGAAGCATGCCGTCACGCACATGTATTTGCCCGGATCGACGTGCATCAAAGTCTTCTATTGCAAAAGAACACACTATAGGTTTGATGCCGCGCGCAGCATCGAGCGAGTGCTCGTCAGAGAAAGCAACAGCAGCGCGAAACCACGTTCCGGCATACAAGGTACCCAGTACTAATGTGAGCGCAAAGAAAAATCCGCCCACCATCGGTCCGTTAATCATGAGGATATTTTACTACAAGAAACCTGAGCTTCACCATCAATGCAGTGCGACACGAACACTAGCTAAACGTGCGCGCATTGCGACGCTTGCGATGCCAAGTTATTGCAAACCTGTGCGCCTCGTTGTTGGCAAGCAAAATATCTCGCTCATATGCAGCTATTGCCTTCTTATCACCAATCAGTCGCTCTGGTTTATGGAATTCGTTCTTTACGACACCGACAACTGGAATTTCTATTCCTGCTTTTTTGAGAATGCGTTCGGCTGCCCGCATCTGACCCTTACCACCATCCACTGCGAACACACGAGGAAGCGGCCACTCATCATGTGCCAAACGACGCTCAAGCATTTCGCTGAGCGCACCTACGTCGTCGTTCGTAACTGAATTTATTTTGAATTTTCTGTACGAAGCTTTGATCGTTTCGCCGTTATCCACGACCGTCATTACACCCACAGTTTCAGCACCACTAGTGTGCGCTACGTCATAAGCCTCCACGCGCACACCGCCACCCGCAGACACGCGCTCGTTCTTTATGAGCGATACATCCTTAATGTGAGAAAGCGCGTCGCATTGCCGTCGTAATACTTCAGCCTTCTCATAGTCCTCTGCTTTGGCAGCTTCCTTCATATCTTTTATGAGCTGACGTTTTAGCCCTTGAAAGTTGCCCTGAAACAGCTGTGTGATATGTCCTACAATCTGCATATACTCTTCTTTTGTTATTTCCGCAGTGCATACACCAGGACACAACCCTATTTGCCTGTTGAAACACGGCTTGCAAGACTTATTTCCGATATCGGGAGATCGTAACTCCCGATATCGGGAGTTACGATCTCCCGATTTGTTCTGTTCTTCGCATGGCACGCATTTGGAGTCGCGGAACGGAAAAATTTTACGCACAATTTTTACCGCCTCTTGTAACGAGCGGCCCTGTGGGAATGGGCCGAATAATTTTTTTATTTGCGCGTCATTCCAGTTTTGGAAAAGTTCCCGACCACGCACAACCTGCAGTCGTGGAAATTCCTCTTTCGTGATGACTAGATAGTTAAAACTCTTATTGTCTTTTGACTGCACATTGTAGGGCGGCATGTGCTGCTTGATGAGGTTTGCTTCCAGAATGAGCGCCTCAAGAACGGACTCCGTCGTCTGCCACGTAATGTTTGTTGCTTCCTCCACCATCTTTACGATTGCTGGAGAGCGTGACTCAATGAGATCTTTTGAAAAGTAGCTCCGTACGCGGTCACGAAGCACTGCAGCTTTTCCGATATACAAAATCTTCCGCTTTGCATTGCGGAATACATAAATACCCGACTCATCGGGTAATGCAATCTGTTTCAAATCCTCTTTCTGCATATCTGCAGACTATACAAATTAGCGTGCCATTGCACGCGTTGACCGGCTCAACCGTGTTAAGTAGAGTCTCCGTGGGACAGAGTTCCCGGATATGGCGCCCTAAAAACCTGGGCATATATGAGGACTGAACAATGACACCGTTTGCAAAGAATGCACTGCAGTTTGTAGATGACCGCTGGATCGACTGGACTACATGGAAATATCGCTGGAGAAATGCCGGCAACAACCAAGACTGCCTCGCACTGCTGCATTACGGCTTTAAGACTCGAGTCGAGAACACCGACGAGGAGGCGGAACGCTTGAGCTTCTACCTCAGACTCACGGCCGGCAAATGGGTACAATCGGCACGTTTCCCTGCAGAGGGATCGCTGACGAGAAAAGCCTTGAACGTGCTGGCGATACAGCTGTCTAAGGAAGACGTGCTAAATAGGCGTCTCCCGTTCCTTCCTCCGGCAACACTTGTTGAGGTAATGCGCTTCTTTCGGATCGGTGAATACGAGATATTCAACGATACAAAACGCGGATTCCTGAGTTTCAAGCTCGTGAGCGAAAAAGACAAGTCGGCCGAGCATGCGGGCGGACATCACGACAATGAACGCATTAGCGCCGCACTGTATGCGTGGTGCATCAATCTCTGGTGCGCTGAGTTTGAACACCACGCGAGTACTCGACATTCGCCGAACCCGCGTACGCTGCGCTACTTGCGACTCATGCGACCGAGCGTAATCACACTGCTCGAAGCGTACGGGGCACTCGAGAAGCTTATCGAGCCGATGTACCTACCCGACGACGAAGTGGCAATGCCGCTCAAACTGAATCGTCGGGTTCACTGGGAACTATTCGATGAGCCGTGTATGCGCCGTTTGGAAACTCTCGCCCTGCTTCGAGGCCATACGCTGCACGACGCGCTTTTGGCAGGGTCCTCTGCTGCCAAAGTCTGGTTCCTCGTACAGGCCGCTCAGGGAAGAAAGAATGCGCCATAATGTACGGTATAAACACCTAAACCTTCTGAGGACTGCGCGCACGTTGCGCAGTCCTCATACTTTTCCACACATTTGACTGCGCGAGGATGCGGTCTATACTGCGTTTTTAATGACTGGCAAGACGTTTGCGAAGATTAAGCTCACCCACCCGGGTGCATTTTTTTGGTTTAATTATTTTCATCCCGCCTCAAGCGGGAATTTTTTTACCCTGAGCGTAGTCGAAGGGCTTGCTCTATGAAGCTGTACCTAGAAGACAATTCTGTATTCGAAGGCGAAAGCTTCGGAGCGAACGTACCGATGACGGGTGAAGTGGTTTTTTCCACCGGCATGACGGGCTATGTAGAAAGTCTGACCGACCCATCATTTGCAGGGCAAATATTGGTTTGTACCTACCCGCTCATTGGTAACTACGGGGTGCCTCTCGCCACGATGTTTGAGTCCGATAAAATTCACGTTGCTGGCCTTGTAGTAACCGAATATTCCGAAAAATATTCACACCACGACGCAGTGCAATCACTCGCCTCATGGTTGAAGGCAAACAAAGTTCCCGCTATTACAGGAGTTGATACACGCGCTATCACTAAGAAACTTCGAGAACGCGGCGTTATGTTAGGAGCGCTCGGTAACGAGAAACCATCCGAATTTGTAGACCCTAACCGCCTTAATCTTGTGGCTAAGGTCTCACCGAAAGCCTCACGCGTATACGGAGATGGAGCCATCCGCATTATCGCGATTGACTGCGGCATGAAGGAAAACATAGTGCGCTCCCTTGCGCGAAAAAATGTAACGCTGACCCGCGTGCCGTGGGACTACGACTTCACGAAAGATCAGTATGATGCATTGTTTATCTCAAACGGTCCGGGCGATCCTGAAAAGTGCACGCCAACCATTCAGCATATTAAGCAAGCGATGAAAGACGGTAAGCCTATACTTGGCATTTGCTTGGGGAATCAACTGCTCGCGCTTGCTGCCGGCGGGCAAACATACAAACTAAAATACGGTCATCGTGGTCAAAACCAGCCGTGCGTAGATACTTCCACCGGCCGTTGTTACATCACGTCGCAGAATCACGGCTTTGCGGTGGATGCCGAACATTTACCTTCAAGCTGGCAGGTGTGGTTTAAAAACGCCAACGATGAAAGTGTAGAAGGAATCAAACACAAGGACCGACCGTGGCGCTCAGTCCAGTTTCATCCCGAAGCTGCACCCGGGCCAACGGACACCGCGTGGATTTTCGATAAATTTATCGATGAACTCAGCAGTATTAGACACATCAAAACAAATCATGAGTCCTAACAGCGGTACCACAATACAAAAGCCCAAGAAAATACTGCTTCTTGGTTCCGGTGGACTCAAAATCGGACAGGCGGGTGAATTTGATTACTCCGGCTCGCAAGCGATAAAGGCGTTCAAAGAAGAAGGTATTGCGGTAGTGCTAATGAACCCGAATATTGCCACTGTGCAGACCGATGACAATCTCGCTGATTCAGTCTACTTTCTACCGCTCACGGCGCGGTTTGCGCGCGACGTCATTGCAAAGGAGCGCCCAGACGCGATCTCACTCTCATTTGGAGGGCAAACCGCGCTGAATCTCGGTCTCGAGCTCCACGATAACGGAACGCTAAAAGAATTCGGCGTGCGAGTACTCGGCACACCGGTATCGGCAATTCGCGATACGGAAGATCGCGAGCTATTCACGATACGACTAAAAGAGATCGAAGTGAAAACGGCAAAATCAATCGCCACCCGCTCAGTTCTCGAGGCTCAAAAAGCAGCTGTGAAGATCGGATATCCTGTCATGGTGCGTTCTGGCTTTGCGCTTGGAGGAGAAGGATCGGGTGTGGTCCGTACTCAGAAGGAGCTCACGGCAAAACTCAAAGAAGTATTCAAAAATGTACCGCAAGTCCTCGTGGAGGAATATCTTGGTGGATGGAAAGAGGTTGAATACGAAGTTGTCCGAGACGCGACAAATAATTGCATCACGGTGTGTAATATGGAGAACTTTGATCCGATGGGAGTGCATACAGGAGAGAGTATCGTCATTGCTCCGTCGCAGACGCTCACGAACGCCGAATACCACATGCTGCGCGAAGTCGCCCTCAAAACAATACGACATCTCGGCATTGTTGGTGAATGTAATATTCAGTATGCACTGAATCCCGTGACCGGTGATTACCGAGTGATCGAAGTGAATGCTCGTCTTTCACGTTCATCTGCTCTCGCCTCCAAAGCAACCGGCTATCCCCTCGCGTTCGTCGCCGCAAAGCTCGCGCTCGGCTACGCGCTGACCGAACTCAAGAATTCAGTTACCAAGAAAACCATCGCATGCTTCGAGCCTGCACTTGATTACGTGGTTCTCAAAATTCCTCGCTGGGATCTCGCTAAGTTCGAGAACGCCGCTCCGCGCATCGGCACAGAAATGAAAAGTGTGGGCGAAGTTATGGCGATCGGTCGGTCGTTTGAAGAAGTGCTGCAAAAAGCGCTCCGCATGCTCAACATCGGCGCCGACGGTCTTTCAACTCCTCAGGGCGTTGTATTTAAGAACAAAGCAGCCGTACTCGATGAAATAAAGCACCCAACAACTCGCCGAGTGTTTGCAGTTGCCGAAGCAATGCGCGCAGGTGTAACGCCGGAAGCAATTCATAACCTGTCCAAGATCGATCTCTGGTTTCTGTATAAAATGCAGCACATTATCGATATAGAGAAGAAGCTCAAGCGATCTAAGCTCGATAGTTCTGATCTGCTTTTAGCAAAAAAGAATGGATTTTCGGATCGAAGAATCGGGTCTTTTTCGAAAAAGAGCGAAGACGATATTCGCGCTTTGCGCAAGAGGCTTGGTGTCGCGCCTGTTGTAAAACAAATTGATACGCTCGCTGGTGAGTTTCCCGCGCAAACGAATTATCTGTACCTCACCTACCACGGCACTGAACACGACATCGCACGCGGCGAGCATCAAGCTGTGGTACTTGGCGGTGGGCCGTATTGCATCGGCTCGTCTGTGGAATTCGATTGGTCATGCGTACAGGCGCTGAAATCGCTCAAAAATGCTGGCTATAGCACCATAATGATCAATTCCAATCCGGAGACCGTCTCGACTGATTACGACATGTCGGACCGACTCTACTTTGATGAATTATCGCTCGAGCGAGTACTCGATATCGTAGAGTTCGAGAATCCGGAAGGAGTTGTTATTTCTACCGGAGGACAAATTCCGAACAACTTAGCGCTCAAACTTCACAAACGATCCGTTCCCATTTTTGGCACCAGCCCCGACGATATTGATCGCGCGGAAGACCGCCACATTTTTTCAAGCTTGCTCGACACGCTCGAGATCCATCAACCGGGATGGATCGAACTCACCACACTCGCCGCCGCCAAGAAAGCAGCTTCGAAGCTTGGGTACCCCGTGCTTGTGCGCCCCTCCTATGTACTCTCCGGAGCTGCAATGAGCGTCGCATACGACGAGCCATCGCTCGTCCGATTTCTGAAGCGTGCAGTTGATGTGTCGTCTGATCACCCCGTTGTCATGTCTAAATTTATCGAGAATGCGAGAGAGATCGAGATCGACGGCGTGGCAAAAAATGGTGATCTCGTTGTATATGCAATAACAGAGCATGTGGAAAATGCGGGCACCCATTCCGGCGATGCCACCGTGGTTTTGCCGCCGCAGCGAACGTACCTTGAAACAATACGGCGCGCTAAACACATCACCAATCACGTGGTGCGCGCCCTCAACATAACCGGGCCCTTCAACATCCAGTTCCTCGCAAAAGACAACCACCTCATGGTGATCGAATGCAATGTACGCGCATCGCGAAGCTTTCCATTCGTTTCCAAAGTAACTGGATACAACTTTGTTGACATCGCTATTCGCGCAATGCTCGGGCTCGACGTAAGCGGAGAATACAGAACGGTAGAACTTGATACCGTTGCAGTAAAGTCTCCACAATTCTCCTACAATCGCATCAAGGGCGCTGATCCGATTCATTATGTTGAAATGGCATCAACGGGTGAGGTAGCCTGCTTCGGCGATTCGTATTACGAAGCGCTCATCAAATCAATGATGGCTGCGGGATTTCGATTACCGTACAAAAAACAAAATAAGCCCGGAAACATTCTCCTTTCGCTCGGAAAGGAAGAAAACAAGGTAAAGCTTTTGCCCTCTATTCGCACACTTTCTGACATGGGATTCAACATCATAGCCACCGAGCACACAGCAGACTTTTTGAAGACACATGGTGTCAAGTGTAAGCGCGTATTTAAATTACACAGCCGCCGAACCCCAAATGTGGATGGACTGTGGGACACCCTCGACCTCATCATCAATATCCCAGCCCGCGCGCTTGCTCGCGAACCGAAAGATGGATTTATTATTCGACGCAAAGCGGTAGACATGAACATTCCGCTCATCACTAATCGGCAGCTCGCTGAAGCCTTCGTTACCGCACTGTTCGAAATAGAGGGCAAGAAATTGACGACAAAGCACTGGAAGGAGTACAGTTCGTTGTAGGTTACAGCAGAGGGGATCAACAATGTGTCTTCAAGAAGACGTGCTCTGTGTATTGTCTAAAGACAAAATGAAAACAGGTCATCACGCGACCCTAGAAGTTATGCAGTTTTCGAAGCATAGCGCCCCAGAACGACTCGTCATTGAAGCTCTGAAACAGCTCGTTGAAAAGGGTGACGCTCGGGAATATACCGAAGACGGTCGTCGGGACGGCGTAGGGGCTCAGTATCGATTACTCTGCACACCGACGAACTATCATACGTTTCGTCTGACGCGCATTGGCGCAGACAAGCGCAAAGTGCTCATGAGCCGACGACGGCTCGACGAGCTCAAAATGACGCGTCGACGCACAGAGTAGAAAACCACGAGGCCGCTCATTTGAGCGGCCTCTTGCTATCTGTATCGTTTATTTCTTCTGCTTCTTCAATAACTTCTTGAGGTAGTAGCCCGTGTGTGATCCCTCCGTTTTGGAAACCTCTTCGGGAGTGCCATACGCTATCACCTTTCCGCCGCCACTACCGCCTTCCGGTCCCATGTCGATCAAATAGTCGGCGGACTTCAAAACATCAAGATTGTGTTCAATGACCACGACTGTGTTTCCACGCTCGACGAGCTTCTGAAGAATATCTATAAGCTTCGCTACATCGTCGTAGTGCAAACCGACTGTCGGTTCATCAAGGAGATAGATGCTTTTGGTAATGTGCGGACGATAGAGTTCGGACGCAATTTTTACACGCTGCGCTTCTCCACCGGAGAGTGTCGTTGCACTCTGCCCGAGCTCAAGGTAACTCAAGCCCACGTCGGTGAGTGATTGCAGACGATCCGCGACTGCCGGAACATCCTCAAAGAATGTACTCGCTTGCTCGACGGTCATCGAGAGCACGTCGTGAATGCTCTTTTTCTTATACTTCACATCGAGCGTTTCCTTCATAAACCGTTTTCCGTTGCACACATCGCACGTTACGTAGACGGTCGGCAAGAAATGCATTTCTACCGCAACAAGCCCGTTACCCTGACACGCTTCACATCGCCCGCCCTTTACGTTGAATGAAAATCTACCGGGACCCCAGCCGCGCGCACGCGCTTCTTCGCTCATCGCAAACATGTCACGAATATGTGTCCATGCACCGGTGTAGGTCGCCGGATTCGAGCGTGGCGTTCGGCCGATAGCAGATTGATCAATCAGAATGGAGCGTCCGAGATACTCGGTGCCGGAAAACTCCTTCAAATTATAAAGCTTCGCAGTTCGAAATCGCTTATCAAATCGCGCTTGCAAATTGCGGTGCAAAATTTCGTACAGGAATGTTGATTTACCGGAGCCGGACACGCCAGTAATCCCGACCAGTTTTCCAAGCGGAATATCTACATTCACATTCTTTAAACTAAATTTAGATGCACCTCGGATTTTTATCTTTCCCTTGTCTGCAGAGCGACGCTGTTCCGGTAGCGGCACAACTAACTCCTCACGCAAATATCCAAGCGTACGAGAGCCCGACGTATTCTTTTTTGCCATCAACAAATCATCGAGCCAACCCGCAGCAACGATACTCCCGCCATGAGTACCGGCACCTGGTCCGATGTCGATGATGTAGTCGGATGCAAATATGGTGTCTTCGTCGTGCTCAACCACAAGCACGGTATTTCCGAGGTCCCGAAGTCGCTTGAGTGTTTCGATCAGCTTTTCGTTGTCACGCTGATGCAATCCGATTGTAGGCTCATCGAGCACATAGAGTGCTCCCACGAGGCCCGAGCCGAGCTGGGATGCGAGACGTATTCGCTGCGCCTCGCCACCCGAGAGCGTATTGGCTTTACGGTCGAGCGTGAGATATTCGATTCCAACATTGAGCATGAACTGCAATCGGCTCGTGATTTCCTTGATCACGGCTTTCGAAATTTCCTTCTCCTTTGGAGACAGTTTCAGAGTTTCGAAAAACTTTTGTGCATCTTCGATTGAAAGGGAGGCAATTTTTACGATATCCATTCCGGCAGCGGAGCCGCTATGATCCTCCGGTGCGGTTACCTTACCCAAAAAGACATTGAGTGATTCCGGCCGGAGTCGTGCCCCATTGCATACTTCGCAGTTCTCATCAGAGAATAGGTATTTTGTACCAAGCCCTTTGCACTCTGGGCATGCGCCGTATGGTGAGTTGAATGAAAAAAGGCGCGGCTCGACTTCGGGGAATGAGAATCCGTCATACGGACACATAAACTTCGCAGACACGATGCGCTGCGCGCCATTGGCGTCAGTTATGCGCACAAGCCCTTCGCTTTCGTGCAATGCACGCTCTATAGCCTCTGACGCTCGTTCGTGCGCTGCCTTTGGGTCATCTTTAAACTCAGATACAAAAAGCTCATCGACTATGACGTCGATATCATGCCGGTCGTTTTTTGAAAGGACGATGCGCTCGCGCAGCGACTTTTCCTCACCATCTACTACAACTTTTTCAAATCCTTTATTTAAAAGGTCATAGAGCAATTGGTAGTACTCACCTTTTCTCCCGACTACAATCGGAGAAGAGATGCGCACTTTTGATTCGCTTACACCCTTGGTTAGCTTCACATCTTTTTTCATAGCCTTTGGAGAGGATTCTACGATCTCGAGAATCGTTTCAAGAATCTCTTCATTCGAAAGCTTACGGACTTCACGACCGCACACCGGACAATGCGGATGACCAATGCGCGCATAGAGCACACGAAGGTAGTCGTATATTTCTGTGATCGTTGCCACGGTTGAACGTGGATTATTGGAGCGCGACTTTTGATCTATTGAAATTGCGGGAGACAGCCCTGTTATCTCATCAACATCAGGCTTTTGCATCTGGCGCAAGAATTGTCGGGCATAGGCGGAAAGTGATTCGACGTATTTACGCTGCCCCTCGGCGAATATTGTGTCAAACGCGAGGGAAGATTTGCCGGAGCCAGAGAGTCCGGTAAACACCACCATTTTATTGCGTGGCATCTCAACACTCACATTCTTGAGGTTGTGGGTGCGAGCGCCCTTAATGACGATTTTGTCCTTCGTGTGCTCTAAATCGCGGTCTTTATCGGTCATAAAATTACATGAATCGCGCCCGCGGCTTACGCCGTGGGTTTGGTATGGGCACTATAGCACACGACACTTTTTGCCGATTTGTTGACGTTTTGACAGTCATGTTATGGAAATGTAGGGTCGATAGAGAACCGAGAACGGAGAATAAATGGCTTGGCAATGGAAATATGCGCTACGCGTCAGAGGATTAACCGATATCCATATTCTGTTCCTCCCCAATGCTGGGAGCGACGATGATGCTCGCATAACTGCGGCG
>JBKJSQ010000148.1:0-24893 GCA_046594495.1 Minisyncoccia bacterium
TGAGTTGGAAAAAGACGCAAACGACCGCAGCAATCCGGTCGTTTTTCTTTTAGGGCGGACTGTCGCGAGCAAGAACCCTTTCATATAAGTTATCCTCTCCAATTTATTTAGACGTAACAAATGAAGATACTCTTGTATATGTAGATCTTTCACATACACACGGAGGCTCTCGTGCTGAAACGAATCATCGTTGCATCACTCGTAGCGCTTGCATCCCCCGCATTTGCGCAGTCTCTGCTGGAACCGCCTGCGGGTATGGTTTGGCAAACGACGAATGGTTTGTGCACACCGAGCGATGGCGACATCGACGGCTGTGCATATGGCCCTGCGGGATCCAATCGAAAAGAGGCATTTTCCTATTTCAGAGTCTGCGGCCAAATCCACGAAGCGCGGCCATTTCTGGTCGTCGATCTGGAGAAGCGTACCTTCAATCTCGACAGGAAAAACGGCCGGCCGATACAGATCTGGCCATTCAGAGCAGGTGCAATATCTTACACCCCCGCAGATGTGGCAGCATTTGCCGACATGGTCGAAGACAAGGGAGGTGTGTGCCTCGCCGCTTGAATCGGACGGTACCCGATCTTATGCCGGAATCCCCTCATGGATTCCGGCCTTTTGATTTGAATCCAACCGTTAGAAAAGGACCGACCTTTTCCAATTGCACATGCGTAACTAGCAAATCTGCATTTTCCGGCGTAGGATAGTCGCGGTCTGGCAGGGGATGCCCCGTGGAGCCAGCAGAAAGGAACCGAATGTCACTTGATAAAGACGCTGCACTCGTCATTACTCAAGCTCAGAATATTCTTTCCGGAGTGAAGGATATGTTTCCGGATGTCATCGCCAAGGAAGCGCCCTATACCCTCAAGCTGAAGCCCGAAGATGTGATAGCCGAGGTTGCCTGGCTCCTTGGTCGTCACATACCAAAGCTTGCCCGCGCAGGACACCTCGAGCGGGCTCGCGAAAAGCTGGCGCGCGCTCAGGGACTACTGCTCGGTGTCGGGTCCATTTCATACCACGACGTCGAATTGATCCGAGACACCCGTCCGTTGAGCCCAGCGCAGAAAGCCCGCTTCGGCGGCCACCGATCGCTGGAGACCCCAGTTCAATCTACCTGATCAATCGAAAACTGGCCGGAATCCCCTCATGGATTCCGGCCTTTTAAATTGAATCCCACCGTTAGAAAAGGACCGACCTTTTCCAAAATTTGATTTTAATCCCTCCGTTTGAAAAGGACCGACCTTTTCCAAGACGCAATATTTCGCAAGGTTCAACCTTGCGAAAGCCCGCGTAATTCTCTCGTGGATTCCGGTCGTTTCGTTTTGAAACTATTTGGAAAAGGTCGGTCCTTTTCTGACACTGGCGAATCATTATTTTGAGGGGTAGTATCTGGGCAGGTCGTCGCGCCACAGGGAGTAGGGCAACATGGATGCATCAAATCTCTTTTCACTTTTCTGTTTTATCGTATTCGCTGCCATGCTGGCACTCATCGTAAAGATCCTCACGGTCAATGAAAATTCGAAATGGCCATATATCATCGACGTCGTCGTGATCGCTGCACTGAGCTCAATGTCCTGCTACCTGTACGAAAAGCCTTACTTGATCTTCGTGCCGTTCGTCACAGGAGTTTCACTGATCGGCATGTGGTGCCTGATCGGCGCTCGAAAGTCGAATCGTCGCAAAGCACAGGGCACCTGACCGTTTCCGAATTGTTCGGCCGGAATCCCTCGCGGATTCCGGCCTTTTGATTTGAATCCCGCCGTCGGAAAAAGGACCGACCTTTTCCAAGACGTTATATTTCGCAAGGTTCAACCTTGCGAAAGCCCACGGAATCCCCTCGCGGATTCCGGCCGTTTCGTTTTTCAAGCTATCCTCCTATTCGCGCGAATTAGAGAATAGCCCCTAGCGAATCTGTATTTTAGGCGTAGGATGGTCGCGGTCTGGCAGGCGGATGCCATGGAGCCAGCGGAAAGGAACCAAATGCCACTTACGTCTGATGCAGCCCAAATCGTTACGCGGGCACAAAGTTTCCATGCGGCAGTGAAACCGATGTTCGTAAACATCAAACCCCAGGAGGCGCCTGATCTTTCGAAGCTCAGGCCCGGAGAAGCCGGCGCGTATGTACTATGGCTGCTCGGAACGAAAATTCCCCGTCTCGCACGCGGCAACCGCCTGCAAGAAGCCACGGGCAAACTAGCGCTCGCTCAGGGAATCATCGTGGGGCTCGGACTGATGTCGCGCCACGATGTTCACCTGACGACGACTGTTCCGCCAGAGCAAGTTGGACAACGGAGGTCACACCGAATTGCATTTACAAGCCTCACCGTCTAGCCTTTAGTCGACGGCCGGAATCCCCTCGCGGATTCCGGCTGTTTTATAAAAATGAGCAAGGGTAAACTCGATACACATCCGCAGGCATCGTCTGATGTTTCTATTCGACGTGTTCTTTTTTGCGGGAATTTCTCCAACCAATTGTATAAAAAACCAAAAAAAACGGAATTAGAAATGGCAAAATGCCCGATATAAATGACGATGAGCCAGAATAATCCGAGGACGGGAATATCGAGTACAGGGTTCCCAGAATACCGAATATCCACATTGTAATAACCTGACCGCGGGAGACGTCGTAGATATTGCTCATAGTTATAGTATACACAGCAATTTCGTCTGCTAGCGGATCTTCATTTTGAGACGTAGCATTGTTCCATGTACACCGTAAAGCAATTGTTCGGTTATATGGCACTAGCAATTATTATCTATAGTTTCTATTTGCTTTTCAGAGGTCAGTTCCCTTCCCATTGTGAGAATGTGGATTCCTCGTTGCAGGGCGATTGTGAGGAATACTACTCCCAATCTCGCGAAGGCTAGCGAATCATCATTTTGAGGCGTAGCATCTTGTGAATGCAGTTACTTTTTGCTGACGAAACGGAGAAAACAAAGGGCAAGGATAAGCTATTCTTTTGCATCTGCAGCATTGCCATCGATGAGTCTAAAGTTATCGAGACTAATAGGGCATTGAGCGGCATCTTGGTCAAATACGGCTTAAGTAGTTTAAAAGAATCTCGTAAAAGCGGCTTGTCGGAAGGAGCGCGACTCTCTATCGCACAAGATATTACCGACATTCTCGGTGGAGCGGGCGCGAAAGTCCGCGCAATCGTTATCGGCGAATTCACGATGAGCCGCCCTATTGTCCGGGCGGAATTGTATTCAAGCGCCATGTCTTTTATCCTTGAACGCTGGTACTTCACATTAAATAAGAATGATGAACGTGGGATAGCAATTTTTGACAGTATGGATAGCCATTTGCAGCGAGACTTCGGAAAGAAGTTTGCTGAGTACGTCGCGACCGAGGAATGCAAATGGCAAACCAAGTCGTATGGTTTTTTTCGCGACCGTATTCACCCGTCGCTACTATTTACCGCGGACGAAAACTCAATTCTGATTCAAGCTGCTGACTGCATCGGAACGGCTCTGAACAACGCATACGCAAATTCACTTCGTGACCATAAACTTGGAATTACTGACCTACCTAATGAAAATAAATTTTTGAAGATATTCTGGCCACTCTTTATGCGTAGTCCCGGTGGACGTGTGCCCGGTTACGGCATCAAAATCTGGAATTAGGACTGAAAGATTTGGATGCAGTTCTAGGCGCGGTCGAGGTGCGGCTTGAGCCGTACATTGGGTACGGCGAAAGTCGTGCCGATGGTCGCAACAACGAAATGCGTCGAAGACTTCAGTCCATCTTATTAACAAAAGGTCCCCTTTCGGGGACTTTTCGTTAATAAGATCGGAGTTGTTTGGCTCGTTCGTGGAATCGGATTCGTTCAAGGGCTTTGGCTTCGATCTGACGGATGCGTTCGCGGGTTACGCCGAACTCTCGGCCCACCTCTTCGAGTGTGTAGCAGATTCCGTCGTCGGTCAGACCGTTGCGCATTTCGAGAATCTTTCGCTCCTTCGGAGAAAGCTCGTCGAGGATGCCCATCATCTGCTCGCTCAAAATGCGGCGTGATGCGTCTTGGTCTGGGGCTGCAATCGTGTCGTCGGCGATGAACGAGCCGAGTGTTGAGCGCTCGTCGTCGTCTTCACCCACTGGGCTCTCCAGCGACACGGTGTCCTGATTGATCTTCTGGATGGTGTAGATCTTGTCTACTTCGATACCCATTTCTGCGGCAATTTCTTCCGGAAGCGGATCGCGGCCCAAGTGCTGGGAGAGCTCGCGCACCTTCTGCTTGTATTTGGCGATAGTTTCCACCATGTGCACGGGGATTCGAATGGTGCGGCTCTGGTCGGCAAGTGCACGTGTGATTGCCTGACGGATCCACCAGGTGGCGTAGGTAGAGAATTTAAAGCCCTTTGAGTAGTCAAACTTGTCGACTGCCTTAAAGAGTCCGAGGTTACCTTCTTGAATGAGGTCGAGGAGGGTGAGGTCTGGGGAGCGGTTCACATACTTCTTTGCGATCGAAACCACGAGGCGAAGGTTCGAGCGCGCGAGGATCGAGCGGGCTTCGTCGTCGCCGACTAGAATTCTTTTTGCGAGATCCTTTTCTTGTTCACCGTTCAAGAGTGGGTACTGACCAATCTCGCGGAGATACATCTGTACGGAGTCGTAGTTAGAATCAGATCGGCGATTCTGGAGCTTCTTGGATGCGAGGATGGAGTCTGCCGAAGTGTCTTCGAGCATGCCGCCGCCTTCGAGCACATCAATGCCGGCAGTCGAAAAGCGCTCGTACATTTCTTCGAGCAGTGTCATGTCGTCTTCGATTGTTGGAAATTCGCGAAGAATTTCGTCGAACGTAATATAGCCTCGCTCGTTACCCAGCTTAGTAAGCGCTTCCACCTTTGCGGCAGACTTGCCCTTCATTTCAAATTTTGCGCCGGCGAGCACCTGCTTCTTTACCTTGCCACCCTTGATCACGATCGGCTGCATTGGCTGCTGCTTAGCAGGTGTGCGATTTGCACGCGACGTCGCGCTCGAACGGATTGTCTTTTTTGTGGAGGCCTTGACCGCCTTCTTTACCTTCGTCACACCGGCCGCTCGCGCAGGTCGGGCTTTGACGCCGGACTTCCCCGTCTTCTTTTTTGCAGCTGATTTTTTTAGTGTCGCCATGAGAGCTTTTATTATTTTTATAAATTTTGTCTGAAAATGGTATGAACGAACTTAAAATATACAAACGTGTTGAAACAGCCCCTATTTCAGGAAGCTGCTTTTTCAAATGGCTAGGCTTTATGTACTTACCTACCTACTGCCTAACACGGATATAATATACCTACCTCGAAATCTGCGCAAGTCGTTCTCGCAATACAGTGAGTGCTGAGAAGGCATTGTCTACCGATACCTGATCCTTTCGAAGTTCGGCATCGCGAATTTCATCTGTAAGGATTGCAATTTCAGCTTGTAAGCGGCCTCGCAAAAGTGCGTTCGACATTTCTATCGCCTCTTTTTCAAGTGCTTCAACATTTTTGAACATATCTGCCGCCAAAAATCGCAGCGCCTCTTGATCGCTTGTGGGTGACGTGCGGATCGAATCAAATGCTATGTCGCCAATTGCCTCGCGTAAATTCTTTTCGAACCCAGCAATATCAATTGCAGCTACCGGCATACTCTCTTGCCATATTAAGAGTGCATACGCTTGTCGAACTTTATCGGTTGCAAAATTGCGCTCGGTCGGTACTGGCCGTGCCGGCTGCACGCCGGCCTGCGCAGGTAGGCGCGGCACATTGCTAAACGCTTCGGTAACCGCGCCTTCCGATACATTGAGTCGTCGCGCAATTTCGCGCACGTATTGTTCGCGTGCAATCGGGCTTTGCACATCGCCAAGAAACGGCAAAACCACCGCTTCCACATTGCGACGGAATTTATCGCGTTCTGGCGCGTGTGCATAGAGCACATCAAGCAGAAACGTAATGATGTCTTTACTGTCTCGAATGGCTCCTCGCCACGCCTCCACCCCTTCTTTCAATATCAAATCTGCTGGATCCGAGCCGGAAGGTAATTGCGCCACTTTTACGTTCATTCCGCCCTGAAGCGCGGCACGAGCTGCTTTGCCCGCCGCCTTAATGCCTGCCGGATCGGCGTCGAGCGCAATCACAAGATTCTCCGTCATGCGCTTAATCAGCGTTACGTGCTCTGGGGTGAAGGCGGTGCCCGATACTGCCACCGTGTTTCCCCACCCAGCCTCGTGCGAAGCAAGCAAGTCCATCTGCCCTTCCACAAGTATGGCGAAGTTGTGTTTGCGGATGCTCTGCTTGGCTTTGTCGAAGCCATACAAGATGCGTGACTTATGGAACAGAGGGGTTTCGGGGCTGTTGAGATACTTCGGTGCCTCGGGCGAGGCATTCTCGCCGAATATGCGGCCCGAAAATCCCACAATGCGGCCTGCAGGGTCACCGATGGGAAACATAATGCGGTTGCGGAATTTATCGGTAAGTCCGCCGCGCTCACTCTTTTTGGCCAAGCCGGCTTCGATGATTTCGTTGTCTGAAAATTTTTTGCTTTTAAAGTATTCCGAAGCTTCGCTCCACGAATCCCCGGCCCATCCCACGCGGAACGACTGCGCAATGCTGTCGGATATACCACGCTCCTTTAGATACGTTTTTGCCGCATCGCTCAGTCGCGACGAATAAAAAATGGTGGCAGTTTCCAAGAGTTCAAACATCCGGTCGCGCGCATCGCGCGCTTCCGGCTTTTCATAACTGATTTCTACTCCGGCTTTTTCTGCGAGCACCTTGAGTGCCCCCTTAAAATCGAGTCCTTCGATTGCTTCGATGAACGAAAATATGTCGCCACCCACCCCGCAGCCGAAGCAGTGGTATGTGCCGCGATCAGGCGACACGTGGAAGCTCGGTGTGCGCTCCGCGTGGAAGGGACAGCGGGCGCGGGTGCTCGCACCCGCTCGCTCCAGTTTTACGTACTGCGAAACCACATCCACGATAGAGAGGCGGTCTTTGATTTGCTGCACAGTGTCGTTCACCATTGGGGCCATTATGCTCCTAATTCTTGCCCATACAAAAGATTCGATCCCAGCCTATAGGCAGGGATCGATGAGGCTACGGGCTAGTGTAGCGACGTGACGGTCTGTTTTAAACTGCCCGGAAATTCGACGACGAGCGACCATTCCGAAAAATGGATGGTTTCGTTGATTTGGAGGTCGCTCACGAAAGCGCCCGCAAATTCACGGCGGAGCATCTCGAGCACCATGCGCTCGGCTTCGATAGGCGCACGACCCTCTTCGAGGGCAAAGCCAAGCTCCGCCCGCACGTGGATAGCGATTTCGCTCGTTTTGTCGTTGGTTCTCGTTGCGCTGCCAAAGCGAGCGATAGTCTGCATATTCATGGCATGCTCCTGTCCGCTGTTACCGTGTTCCATCATCCCTTTTTCATGGATTGCGTCAAGCTCGTCGTAAAAGAAAACCCCAGCAATGCCGGGGCTTTTTGTTCTTTTCACTCATGCGCGTGATTGCGACCCAATCATCATACCCGCAAGATTATCGAGATCTTCAAGCGTCATTCCCGCTTCTGCGATATCCTTGGGAGTCGCTGCTTGGATGCGCTCTAACATCGGATAGGCTTGATGACGTAGAAGCATTTCAATGTACCTGAGTATATTGGGATACGCCGCAAACCGTTTTCGAAGTGCCGAAACATCAACGAGCATGGCTCCCTCCTATGACTCGTGCGTGATTTTGGCCACACGACCGTCGGGATATTCTACGCTGATTGACCAGTCGCGAAAATTATCGAGGTCTTTCAGCACAAACGAACGAACGACCGTGAGGTCAGAATATTCGTTCCGAAGCAACGTCCGTATTCGTCGCACCACATCCACTGGATACACGACTTCGATTCTGGCTTCCTCGAGCACTCGCTCGATTCTCTTATACAGTGAATTCGATTTTTCAGCGACGGAAGCCCTTGTGAACTCCTCATGCTTTGCGCTCATAAACATGGCATTTCTCCCGGACGCTTGTTATACCTCATTAATCAAACCACAGCTGTGGAAAAACAAAAGCCGGGCAGGTGCGCCCAGCTTTTTTATTATTTTGATGCATGGAATACAGCATCAAGCTGATCGAAGAACTTCCATATAGCCTTTCGCGACTCATGCTCATTGTAGGTTTCTACACCGTCATGATAGAGCCGTACCTGCCGCACCGCACTCGGCTCGCATGCAAAGCACACAAACACTGTTCCCCACGAATAGAAGAATTCCACCACATGGAGATCAACCTGATCACACGATTTCGCTGCGTATACACCACGCACCTGTGGAATGCCGGTGAACGCTAATTGAAAATCCCACAGCGTGAGCCGATTGCGATACTGCACCCAAAATCGCTCGAGCTCCAATAGATACAGCGGATACTCCACCGTATGCTTTTCCGCGATAATAAGGCGACCCCGACTATCGAGATGCGCCGGAAACTCTTGGTTTTCAATACCCATGTATTTCCCCTTTTCTCACAACCTTGTATCACAACCCAAACAAAAAAGCGCCTTTCGGCGCTTTTTTGTGATGCACACGGCACCAAATAAGTCCGGCCCGGCAAAGCATTGTCGTAGCAAGAATACTTGTCGGGCTGAACCCCTTTAGGGGAGTGCGATACCTACTTTTTAGGCTCGCATTGTTTCCGAAACTGGGGCTTCCGGAACTTCAATCGGAGCCTGAGAGGCAAACTGCGCCTCCATGTCCTGAATGTAACCCCACTTCTTTGAGCCCTTGAATCCAGTTCCCGCAGGAATGAGGCGGCCGATGATGACGTTTTCCTTGAGACCAACCAATCGGTCGATCGATCCGGATACCGCTGCTTCTGCAAGCTTGCGCGGCGTGTTCTGGAATGAGATCGCCGAGAGGAATGATGCTCGAGTGAGCGACACTTCGGTGATACCAAGCAAGAGCGACTTTGCCTTTGCAGGCTCGCCGCCAACTTCCTTCTGCACGCCGTTGATTCGGTTGAGTTCGAAGTCGGTGATGATTTCTCCTGCTGAGACGCCCGTGTCACCGGACTGTGCAACCTGCACACGCGAGAACATCTGCTTCACGATAATTTCGAGGTGCTTGCGCGCGGTCGAAACTCCCTGCAATTCGTAGATGCGCGTAATTTCGTTGATGATGTACTGCTGTGCGATTTCTTTGCCACCAAGGAGGAAAAGTTCTTCCAAATCTGCAGAACCGTCGGTCAGGAACTGACCCTTCACCACCGCGTCGCCCACCTTTACGTGGATGGTTCGGAGCGGGTGAATGCGATACTCGGTCTCCTTCTTCACACCCTTTGCGGTCTTTGCGGTTGAAACGGTGTCGGCAAGAATTACGATAACGGTTTCCTGTCCGTCCTTGATGAGATCCGTTACCACGCCATTGATGCGCGAGATTGCAGCCGGAAGTTTTGGAATGCGGCATTCGAAGACTTCTTCAACACGCGGGAGACCCATTGTGATGTCGCCGCCTGCGGTTGCAACGCCTCCGGTGTGGAACGTACGCATTGTGAGCTGTGTTCCCGGTTCACCGATTGCTTGCGCAGCGATAACTCCAACTGCCTCACCAACGTCGATGAGTTCACCATTGGTGAGGTCAACGCCGTAGCACTTCTGACAAACCCCACGTGCGACTTTGCACGTCATTGGAGAGCGAACCAAGATTTCTTGAATGCCGCTGTTTTCGATCGTCGGCGCTTCGTCTCGCGTAATCATGTGATTGCGCTTGAACACTACCGTGTCGCCATCCATCGCATCTTCTGCAAGCACGCGTCCTGCAGCGCGGTCACCGAAGCTGCCTCCGATGTTCTCCTTACCCGGTCGCGGAATGAGCACTCCTTCGCGCTGACCGCAGTCTGCTTCGAGCACAACCACGTCGTGCGCAACGTCGAAGAGTCGTCGTGTGAGGTATCCGGCGCGTGCTGTGTTGAGCGCTGTGTCGGCCAATCCCTTTCGAGCACCGTGCGTCGAAATAAAGTACTCGATCGGAGTTAGTCCTTCCTTAAGACTTGAAGTGATTGGGAATTCGATGATTTCACCGCGTGGGTTTGTGATGAGTCCTTTCATGCCCACCATTTGGTGGAGCTGCACCACGGAGCCTCGGGCGCCGGATGTGATCATGTCGTGCACCGGTCCCATGTTGTCGAGCGCCTCCACAACGTGCTTACGCAAGTCGTTCGACGTCTTTGCCCAAATGTCGATGGTTGAGCGGCGTCGTTCGATTTCGGTGAGCAAGCCGTTGTTGTAGCTGTCCATTTCTTTTGCAGCAGCTTCCATACCGGCTTTCACCATTTCGTGCTTTACCTCCGGCACAACGATGTCAGAGATTGACCACGTGATCCCCGCATGCGTTGCGTAACGGAATCCGAATTTCTTTATCGCGTCGAGCACCTTCGGGATACCATCGAGCGAATAGTGAGCAACGAGACTGTGCACGAGTGCGCCCATGCGTTTGTTCGTAATTTCCTCGTTCATGAATGGGAAGTCAGACGGAAGGACCGAGTTGAAGAGCAGGCGACCAACGGTCGTCTCAAACACGTTGCCTTCGTACTGTGCGTACTTTGCAGAATCCGAAGGAAGCACTTTGATCTTCGCGCGAAGATCGATTGCACCAAAGTCGTATGCGGTAATTGCAGAATTGGTTGTTGGGAATGCCTTGCCTTCGCCCTTCAAGTCACTAACAGATTTAGTCATCCAGTAGCAGCCGAGCACGATGTCGAGAAGCTTCGAAGCCACCACCACGTCCCCAGATCCCGGCTTCAAGATGTTCTTGTTTGCCGACATCATCAGACGTGCTTCGAGCTGTGCAGCCTCAGAAAGTGGTACGTGAACAGCCATCGCGTCGCCGTCGAAGTCTGCATTGTATGCAGGGCATACGAGCGGGTGTACCTGAATTGCATTGCCTTCGATAAGAACCGGGCGGAATGCCTGGATCGATTGTCGGTGCAGCGTAGGAGCGCGGTTGAGGAGTACATATTTGTCTTTGATCGCCTCTTCGAGAATTGGCCACACTTCCGGCGCTTCGTCTTCGATGAGTCGTCCTGCACCGCGAATGTTGTATGCAAGCTCGCGAGCAAGCAGGCCTGCAATAACGAACGGTCGGAAAAGCTCCAGCACCATGTGCTTCGGCAATCCGCACTGGTCGAGCGCTAAATCCGGTCCAACAACGATGACCGATCGTCCCGAGTAGTCCACACGCTTTCCGAGCAAGTTCTGTCGGAGGTAGCCGTGCTTTCCCTTCAAGTAATCAGCAAGTGACTTCAACGCGCGGCGTCGGCCTCCGAGGATGCCAAGCACTCCTGCGCCACGGCGCATGGAGTTGTCCAAGAGTGCGTCAACCGCTTCCTGCAAGATGCGCTTCTCGTTTCGGAGAATCACTTCTGGTGCATGAATTGCGAGCAATCGCTTGAGGCGGTTGTTTCGGTTGATAACGCGGCGATAGAGGTCGTTCAAGTCGGATGATGCATGGCGTCCTCCTTCGAGGGCAACCATCGGTCGAAGTGCCGGCGGCACAACAGGAAGTCGTGTCTGGAACATCCACTCAGGGCGCACACCCGCGCGCTGCAAAGCCTCAGCAAGTCCCAGTCGCTTTCGCACCTTGTCGCGCTCTGCGGCACCCGCCTTCTCGTAGAGCTCCTTGAGCTTCACGATGAGCACGTCGAGATTGATCTGCTTGAGAATCTGGTAGAGGGCCTCAGCTCCGATCGAAGCACGGAACATTGCGCCGTACTTCACAGCAAACAAGTGATACGCAGCTTCGTCGAGTACCACGCCTTCCTTGATTGATTCGATCTCCTTCTTGGCCTTTGTAGCCTTTTCTTTGAGTTCAGTTTTTACGTCTGCGTTTGCTGCAGCCTTGTTCTTGGTCTGGAACTCTTGTTCGAGATCCTTCAAGAGCGATACGCGAACGTCTTCGTCTACCTTAGTTACGATGTAACCGGCAAAGTAAACCACCTTTTCCACTTCTGCAGCGGAAAGTCCGAGCATGAGCGCGATGCGCGATGGGATGCCGCGGAGGAACCAAATGTGCGCAACAGGTGTTGCGAGGTCGATGTGGCCCATGCGCTCACGGCGAACAATTGCGCGGGTGATTTCCACGCCGCACTTTTCGCACACGATGCCTCGGAAGCGGATGCCGCGGTATTTACCGCAGTAACATTCGTAATCCTTTTCAGGACCAAAGACGCGCTCATCGAAGAGGCCATTCTTTTCCGGTCGCTGAGTTCGGTAGTTAATCGTTTCCGGCTTTGTGATCTCGCCGTACGACCACTCGAGTACACGCTCAGGCGAAGCGAGTCGCATTGCGACGGCTTCAAACGAAGCTGGGATGATGTCTTTTTTCTTTTGGAGTGACATATATTTTTGTGATTATACGAGCGATTAAAGTTCCGGCTTCGATTCGAGGAAGTCGATATCGATACCAAGACCACGCAAGTGTCGGACCAAGACATTGAACGTAGCTGGTGTGTTTGTTTCTTCAATTCGCTTGCCTGAGACGATTGCATCGAATGCGGCAGAGCGTCCCAAGATGTCGTCTGATTTGATGGTGAGAATTTCTCGGAGCGAGTATGCCGCGCCGTAACCCAAGAATGCCCACACTTCCATTTCTCCCACACGTTGACCGCCGTTCTGGGCTTTTCCGCCGAGTGGCTGCTGGGTCGTAAGGCTGTATGGACCGATTGATCGCATGTGAATCTTGTCTTCCACCATGTGATGCAGCTTGAGCATGTACATAACGCCGACCGATACAGGCTGCGCAAACGCTTCACCGGTACGGCCATCGAAGAGTTGTCGCTTACCAGACGGATCCACTCCTGCTTTCTCGAGCTCTTCACGAATTTCAACTTCGGTTGCTCCTGCAAAGCTTGGAACAATTGCTTGGTAGCCAAGCATTTCCGCTGCAAGTCCGAGGTGCAATTCGAGAATTTGTCCAAGGTTCATACGTGATGGCACGCCGAGCGGTGTGAGGATGATATCCACCGGATTTCCGTCCTTATCGAATGGCATATCTTCTTCCGGCAAGATGCGTGAAATAACGCCCTTGTTGCCGTGACGACCTGCGAGCTTGTCGCCCACAGAAATCGTTCGAAGTTGTGCAACTTCGATATGCACGCGCTTGATAACACCCGATTCGAGCTGATCACCCGTTTCGCGTGAGAAAATTTTCACTCCGATTACGCGACCACGCTTACCTCCTTCCATGCGCAGCGATGTATCTTTCACATCCTTCGCCTTTTCGCCGAAGATCGCGTGCAAGAGTCGCTCTTCCGGAGTGAGCTGTGTTTCGCCCTTTGGCGTAACTTTACCGACGAGGATGTCGCCCGGTCGCACTTCCGCTCCGATGCGAATAACACCGTCTTCGTCAAGATTACGAAGCTTAAATTCTGAAACGTTTGGAATGTCGTGGGTGGTTACCTCCGGCCCAAGCTTGGTGTCACGCACGACGCACACGAATTCCTCCATGTGAATCGAAGTAAAGCGGGCCTCTTTGGCGAGCTTCTCGGAAATAACGATTGCGTCTTCGAAGTTTGCTCCGAACCACGGCAAGAATGCAACGCGCACGTTTTGTCCGATCGCCATCTGGCCATCGACTGATGTAGACGTATCAGCGAGGAGTCCGCCCTTCTTTACCGCATCTCCTACCGTGACCGCTGGTCGCTGGTGGAAGGTCGTAAATCCGTTTGTTCGAGAAAACGTAACGAGTGGGTATTCCTTGGTTTTGCCGTCTGCATTCTTAACTTTGATCATCGAAGCGTCTGCGTAGGTAACTTCACCAGCGTCTTCCGCGAGAATGAGTCGTCCTGAGTCTCGTGCAGCGATTGATTCGATGCCGGTTCCCACAAACGGAGCAGCAGGAACAACAAGTGGAACCGCCTGTTTTTGCATGTTCGAACCCATGAGTGCGCGGTTCGCGTCGTCGTTTTCTACGAACGGGATGAGCGAGGTTGCAACAGAGAATGGCTGGTTGGTTGCAACTTCCATGTAATCAACGTCGGTAAACTTCACGAGCGTCGGCTTGCCGCCCATGCGGACTTCTGCAAGCTTTACAGAAATCTTGCCGTTGTCATCGCGTGGAGTAGCTGCATGCGCGATTGAATATTGTTCTTCCTCGAGCGCATTCAAGTACTGAATGTCTTTCGTAATGATGCCGTTCACCACTTTTGCATACGGTGTTTCAATGATGCCGAATTCGTTCGGTCGAGCATAGAGCGACATGTGGAGCACGAGTCCGATGTTCTTGCCTTCCGGTGTGTGAATTGGGCAGACGCGTCCGTAGTGCGAAGAGTGCACGTCGCGCACTTCAAGTCCTGCGCGCTCCGATGTAAGACCGCCACGACCGAGGGTTGAGAGAGTGCGAAGGTGTTCTATTTCATCGAGGGTGTTGTACTGCTGCATGAGCTGCGAGAGCTGATCTGTGGTGAAAAACTCACGAATTGCAGCCTGAAACGGTCGCGGGTTAACAAAGCTAACCGGCGCGGTTGTTTCTGGATCAACCATGGCCATACGATCCTGGATGTTGCGCTTCATGCGCGACAGTCCCACGCGCATGCGCTGTTCAAGCAATTCGCCGGCGAATCGCACGCGGCGGAAGCCCAAGTGGTCGATGTCGTCTGCTTCTGAATGCGGATTGTGGTTGAGGTCTGCAATGTGCGTCACGATTCGAATTACATCTTCGAGCGTGAGGGTTTGATTCTGAACATCTTTTTCAGAAGTCCCCAAGCCGAATCGTCGGTTGAAATGGAATCGGCCAACGCGCGAAAAGTCGTAGCGCTCGGCTGAAAGGATTGAGTTTACGTGGTCGCGGGCGTTGTCTGGAGTCGCGATGTCGCCGTCGCGGAGGCGTCGGTAGATTTCTACGTACGCTTCTTCGGACGTGTGCGCGTGATCAAGCGCGATGGTTGCGGCGATCGCCTCCTTAGCGGCTGCGTTCTTTTCGAATTTTGCGAGAATATCCTTCTCAGTCGTTAGACCGAGTACACGCAAGAGAGAAGTAACAGGAAACCGACGCTTTCGGTCTACCTTTACATACATTGCGCCGTCGGCATCGGATTCGATCTCTATCCACACACCACGGGCCGGAATAATTTTTGCTGCGAAGTAGTTCTTACCCTTGTACGGCACTGCCTCAAAGAAGACTCCGTATGAGCGTGCGAGCTGCGGTACCACGATGCGCTCAACACCGTTTATCACGAATGTGCCGTGCGCGGTCATCCATGGGAAATCAGCAAGAAATATTTCCTGCTCTTTCTTCTCGCCCGTGGTCTTGTTCTTCAATCGAATCACCATCGAGAGCGGCGACTCGTATGTTTTCATAAAACGCTTTGCGTATTGTTCATCCCAGCGAAGTTCGCCGAATGAGAACTTTACGAGCTCAAGCTCGAACTTTTTTCCCGAATGGTCGTTGATGGGCGAGAATTCTTTAAACACTCGCTCTGCACCGCCCTCGACGAACTGGCGGAAGGAATCAATCTGCGATTCCACGAGGCTTGGAAGCTTCACGAGTGGCTCGCGAAACTTGCCAAAAAACTTCTGCGGTCGGACCGTAGCTCTGGTTTTTGCCATGCTGTTGGACACGCGAGCCAACTGAGGTACCTGCGCATGCAGGAAAAATCAGCGGTGACGCATGTAATTACTATGAAGAAACGCTTCTAAAAAAGAATGACGAGCCGGATCAGGGAATCGTCATATGTCGCCTTTCGACGACTGTAGGAATGCAAATTTGCGCGTTCTACCGCAACACAATCAGAGCAAATGTGTGCGTAATATAAGCGGTTTGGATGGCGGTGTCAAATATTCGAGGCGTATGTAATGTAAATGCCTCGGGAACAAGGTTCCCGAGGCTCAAATGTGCTGCAGCGCTTAGCGCTCGATTTTCCGATTACCTACGATGGTGCTGATGTGCTCGTTTGGCCGAAGGCCGAGCGCGCGCTGGAACTCTCGATACCGAGGAGAATCCGACGGTGGAATCGCGTTATGCGCAGTGTTTCCTGGAATGCCGAATGCGCGAATGTGCTCATTTGCCGGTAGGTCGATCATCGCGTAACCATTAATGGGCGCCTTGGTGTCGGCCATGCCGCTCTCCCGTTGAATTCGCATCAGCATTTGTAGAAACTCCCGTAAATCAATCCGGCCCGATTTATAACCTTTCTCACATGTGTTGTCAATGAGGATAAAAGAGAGCACCGGTAGCTCGAAGCTACCGGTGCTATACGCAAAACGAACGAGCCGTTACTTGTCGACCTCTCCATGCACGACGAACGGGCTGCCGGGACCGGTGGTCCAACCGGGCCGGGATTCGCCGGGCTGGATGGGGTTCCGTGCAGAGCCGAGCGGCGCTTCGCGCGTGGTGGTAATTTCCGTCGGCATTTGCGCGGCCATTTGGCCAGGCTTCTTTTCCGGTCCACCTTGACGAGTCTGTGTCATTCCAATTCCCCTAGTATTCTGGTTTGGGTTGCTACAGTCACCATCTCTTTGTACGCAATACACCCCCGAGAACGTGACTCTCGGAAGCCTACGCCCACCTTTTTGAACCGTCAACTGCAGCGCTCACAAATTGCCTTTTTAACTTGAAAAGGACCGTCCTTTTCCTTCATCTTTAGGGTACACGATTGAACGCGAGACTCCGCCGTTTTCCACACATCCCCCGCACACAAAGTGTGAGGGACTAGGCCTGCTTCGCGCGCTTCGCATTCTTCCAAGCGTCCATCTCCGCATGGTTGCCGCTCAATAGAACCGAGGGAACTTTGTATTTTTTCTTTTTCCACTCGAGGACTTCGGGGCGGGTGTACACCTCGGGCGCAGAAACGCGCGAGCGCTCCAGCGATTCGGCCTTGCCGAGCACTCCAGGAATGAATCGGGCAATGGCATCGATCATCGTGGCAGCGGGCAATTCCCCACCTGTGAGCACATATGGACCGACAGTCACCTTCTTTGCCTTCAGTATTTTCTGCACTCGCGCGTCTATTCCCTCATAGCGACCACAAATGAAAATGATGTCTTTTTTGGCCGAGAGTTTTTTGGCCATTGGCTCATCAAACTGCACACCGTCGGTCGCAAAGAATACAATTTCTACCCCCTTCTTTTTTCCACGCGCTTTGTCTACCGCTTTCAATATAGGATCTGGGCGCAAGACCATTCCCGGTCCCCCGCCATATGGTCGGCGATCCACGCGGATGTCCTGCGCACGCGCTGCCTTACCGCGCGCGGGCACACCCCTTCGACCCTGCTCAGAACTGGTAAAATCCTTGGGGTCGTAATACGAAATCTTAATTTTCTTATCCTCAACTGCGCGCCCCAAAATCGAGCTCGTAAGATACGGCTGAATGCTTTCGGGAAAGAGACTCACGATATGAAAATGTGTCATCGACGTAACCATTCAGGCCACCTTACTGCAGCGTCATGAAATAAACAATGCGGCGCAGGTGTATACTATCAGTATGACTAAGAGGTACCGGCGACTTCAACATATATCGACGATTCCTATCCTTGCCGCACTTCTTCTCACTACAAACCCTGCAGCAGTCGTAGACCCGCCCGATATCATTACCGAATCATCGAGACAGTCCTCACAACAAAACTAAAACACTGGTCTCTCGGCCGGTGTTTTTCAAAGTAACCAAAGGCTACATTTTTCCTTCCTTCAGGTCGTTGATGACGTCATCTACGGTTGTGTCGCGCTCATACGGTTTTGATTCGTCTACCGCTTCGATTACCGGTGCCGGTCCACGATCATCACCCAAGCCGAGGCTGGTGCGATCGCTTCCTTCCGGCTCTTCAATCTTGAGATTTACACGAGCGTCGTACTTCATACCGACTACGCGCAAGATGGTGCGGATAGCCTTGGCGGTTGCGCCCGAGCGTCCGATTACCTTGCCCATGTCGTCTTTGTGTACCGAGAGCGTGAGGAGCACCCCCATCTCATCAACCACGCGCGTGATTTTTACATCGTTTGCGTTATCAACAAGCGCCTTTATTACATATTCGAGAAATTGCTGGTCGCGTTCCATATCAGTCATTCAGTCGTTACTTCGTAATGTCTTTCAATTTTACCGCACGACAACGTAACTTCAAACTCAATATCAAGGCGACCCCTTGATAATTAATCGCTTACGCAGCCGGAGTTTCCTCTGGCGCCGGTGAGCTTGTCGAATCCGCCTTTGGCTCTTCAGCCTGCGGTGAGCTTGTCGAATCCGCGACAACTTCAGGTGCTGCATCCTCGACTACTACTTCAGGAGCGGCTTCTTCTGCCGGAGCTTCCTCAACAGCTGCTGCCTTTGGAGCCTCTGGAGCAACTTCTTCAACCGGCTTCTCCGGTTCTACGAATTTCGGGAGCACATTAATTTTCTTGCCGGTCATAATGCCCAAGCTAATGAGCATATTGTGCACGGTGTCACTTGGCTGTGCGCCGACAGACATCCAATACTTAACGCGATCTGCGTCAATAACGCGCTCCTTGGATCGTGGATTATACGTTCCTACCTTCTCTACTATGTTACCTGTCTTTGGTCCTTCGGTGTGTTCCACCACAATAATACGGTATGACGGCATATTTATGCGGCCTACTCGCTGCATTCGAATTTTCAACATGGCGAGACTTTAACAAACTTGGCATCGACCGTCAAATTGTGTCGTAATCAGACGTCTAAGCGTCTTCATATACATCACAGTTAGTTCATGATTAAGTACGAGAAGAAAGGAGGTGGTAAGAGTGCATAAACCAAGAGCGAACATCACCCTCAAGGGAACATTCCCTCACGAGCGGTATGAACAGGTGTGTGAAGCACTTCGTGAACTCGGCGATATCTACAGCTCAATGTGTTCAGTCGAGAGCACCATGACAGTTGCAATGGCTTCATTACACTCGTGTAGCTCGGAGAGCGAAATCGAGGCCGTTATACGAGCGGTTCTCAGAGATTCCGTGATTGAACTCAGGGTAGACGTGGAGGAAGCGAATGCCGAAGCCTGCAATTGAGCCATGGCCCTATAAGCCACCGGACCGGAGCGAACTCAGAGTCGCCCGGTCCTTTTTTTACGTGGTATCGTTTTTATATGAATATCGAGCGCCGAAAAGCCAGAGATATGCGGAAAATCAATCCCCTCCACGTGGCCGCGCTTGGCGCGGGGCTCGTAATAGGTTCACAAATTCCACTGAAAGAAACTCAAAAACATTCTGACGATCCAATTGCTCGCACACTTGCTGAAAACCCTCAGCAGTTTGCAGATTTTGAACCAACCGGCAGCGTGGATGACCGCCGAAATGAACCGAGCGAGATAGCGCACGCCATGGACTATTCAGAACTCGAACCCGATTCCCCAATCAACGATACGTTGGCCACATCACCACTTGCCGAAAATGCAGGTGCACATGATATCGAAAAATCTCCGTTACAAATCATTCGGGAGCGAAAAGCTCGGGCAGCAAACCTCGCGCAGAATGCACACGATTCGTGGCTGCGCGAGCGAAATAAAAGGAAATAGTTAAATTTTTTCGACTACTACCGCGGTGCCGTATGCGAGCACTTCGGCAACACCTCCTCCCGTTTCCGTTGCGTCGTATCGCACACAAATAATTGCGTTGCCGCCCATTTCCGCTGCATGCTCAGCCATTAGCTCATATGCATGATTGCGAGACTTTTCTGCGAGCGATGTAAAGAGCGTAATATTGCCGCCAACAATCGTCTGTAAACCTCCACCGATAGTGCCGAATATCGAACGAGAGCGCACGATGATCCCCTTTGCCATTCCCTTATTCTCTACAATCTTGTAGCCCGGCAAATCAAATGCCGTCGTCACCATGTTGTCGGGTATTTTCATACAGCCACTTTAGCAAAAACAGCAAACGAAAGAGTCGCGTTTTCACGCGACTCTCTGATTCTTGATGCATCTCTGTTCATCGCGAGTAATCGCAAGTGATTCCAGATATGCGCGAACCTTCGGGAACGTTGTCCGACAAAAGAGCGAGATGTATCTGGCCTGACCGGGCGAAGCGATATTCATTGCGGTTTCGTACTCATCGTGCGATACGGGAAACCCCAGATAACGATCCCAGCGTGCGGCTGCTGCATGCGTCCAATCGAAGGCAATCGGTTTCGAATGACCGAGCGCATTCCACGCATGCAACATTGGGCTCGTGACGGCCCCCATACAAATGCCTTCCACGTAGAGGGCGGGGGCACGCCGCATCACGCCGGGCGTCGCTCGAATATCAGGATCCTGAAAGGCTGAGTGAAATGTGTACATGAGGCGCCATGAGTTTTTGAAACACTCGGCGTTTTCCGGACCTTCCAAGCCAAAATCGGGCCACTTCTTCCATGCGTATGGTCTGTAATCGATGCCGTGCGCAGCGAGGAATACGAAGGCATCCGGATGTACATCGCGAAGATACTGCGCCTTCTCGCTCTGCATCAGGTCGGCATCATGCTCGAGTTCAGTGCACGAAGACACGAATGCCCGCAGCGAGGTGCGGTGTCCATGTTCAAACATTTCTCGGAAACGCCGCTCACACAGTGAGCGAAATGATGCTCCGTCTGTACCCCACGCCACTTCCCATGCTTCCTGCTCACTCTCAAAAAGCTTTACGCTCTCTGTCATTGCATACTCCCTGTTCGTCTCGCGGTATCAAACCGCACGGGAGACTGATTTGCAACTACTTAGCAACTCTCGTTGCTTCGTCAAATTTTACCGAGAGGAGTTTTGACACACCGTCGCTTCCCATGGTCACGCCGTACAGTTCGCCAGCTGCGGCCATTGTGGCTCGATTGTGAGTGATCACAATGAGCTGTGATTTTTCACCAAGTTCCTTGATCATGTCGGCATAGCGCTTCGAATTTGCCTCATCAAGGGCGGCATCGGTTTCGTCCAAAATTAGGAACGGCGGGGGATTCACCTGTGACATCGCAAATATCATCGCAATCGATGTGAGTGCTCGCTCGCCTCCTGAGAGCACTTCGAGCCCGTGCACCTTTTTGCGCGGAAGGTGGACCGATACGGTGAGGCCGGCATACAGTTCGTCCTCATCCGGCACTACATCCTCAAGTTCATCATCGTCGTCCATTTCCTGACGGCTTTTGCGCTTTGGCTTTTCCAAGAGGAACTTCGCTTCCCCACCATTGAACAATTTTGCAAAGAATGTATTGAGCGCCACGTTGATGTCTTTGAGGCCTTCGTTGAAGCGCGCATCGATGGTCTTTTCCAGATCGGCAATGATGTCGCGGAGCGACGATTCTGATTTTTCAAGATCCACAAGTTCTTTAGACAAATATGCATCACGCTCCATTGTGATTGTGAATTCCTTTACGATCGCATCACCGTTGCCGATGCCGCTCTCTTCTATTTTTATTTTCAAACGCTCCACATCGCGACGACGCTTTTCTTGCACTGAGCGGTCTTCAGAAAGCGCACCCTCAGGAATCTCGTTTGTATCCCATGCGTGCACCGCGGCACCAATGAGCACGATGCCCTCGCGCACCTCCTCTTCGAAACGCTGACGGAGGTTGGCAAGCTGCGAGCGAGCACTGTTTGCAGCGTCCAACATGTTGCGCACTTCGCGAACCATCGACTGTAGTTCCACAGACTCCCGCTCAGCTGCAAACGACGCTTCGCGGCTTTGTGCAATTCCCGCACGTGCCATTTCTATATCGGTTTGTAAATGCGCTTCTTCCGCTTCGATGTCTTTCAACTGCACACCGAGTCGCTCAACCTGCTGTTGGACCTCTTTGTTAGTCTCCGGTGCGGTGCCAGAAAGTCCGTCCACGAACGCTCGAATGCGGCCGCGCACGTTCGATACAAGCTCGCGCATAACAGCTACGTCGGCTGAACGTTCCGCGTTCGATAACGTGTCGTCTACCTCGTGCACAAATTGGCGCACATGCGGCACGGGCACAATTGCTTCTACCGTTACATTCGTTGCTTCAAGCGCACCTTCGGCCCGGCCGAGCTCGCGTGCAATTTCTTCGCGACGACGACGGGTTTCGGAAAGCCGTGCATTCAACTCCTGCACACGCTGCTGCATTTCTTGCTGTGCTCCGTCTGCGCCCTTTCCGGATTTACCCGAGGCTTCCCGCCAACGGTCATTAAGGGATTTAAGCTCTTGTTCGTGGGCGCGTGCGTCGTCGAGCAGCCGCGCGTCTTCCTGAGTTAAAAACGCGTGTTCACGCGCGAGATACTCATTGAGCTTCGCCGCAAGATCTTCTTTCATCTCACGCCCTTTTTCAATCTTCTCCACTTGTACGCGCAAGAAGTTGAGGTGTGGCGCAATTTCGCGGCGCAAAGATTTTGTCTTATCAATATTGATGCCGGTTTCGTCGAGCTTTCGCTCGGATTCTGCTTTTTTGTGTTGATAGAGTTTCAGTCCAAGCGCGTCTTCCACCATTTCGCGTCGCTCCTTCGGACTCGCGTTCAAAATTCGATCCGCCTCTCCCTGAGAAATGATCTGGTATCCGGAGCCACCAATATTGGCACCCGCGAGTAATCGAATCACGTCTTTGAGGCGTACCGCAGTTCCGTTCATCAGGTATTCGTTTTGCCCGTCGCGGTATACCACCCGCTCAAGCACCACCTCATTGAAATCAATATCCAAAAGTCTGGTGGAATTATCAAACGTTACTTTTACCCCCGCACGATTCGCACGACTCAGCATCGGCGATCCACCCCAGATAAGGTCTTCGCCTTTCTTTGAACGCATGCTTTTCATTGACTGCTCTCCCAATACAAAACGAAAGGCTTCTGCAACGTTTGATTTGCCGGAACCGTTGGGGCCCACAATGCTTGCGATGGTTGATGTAAAAACAAGTTCGGATTTTTTGCCGAATGATTTAAACCCTGCGAGTTCAATTGACTTCAAATACATACGTGACCGCACAATTGTATCAAACCCTGCTCAAATCAAGCGAAGGGATACGTACCCTTTTCGGGGCTTTCGAGGCCGGCGGGCCGAGGAGTTGTTTTGCGAAGCAAAAAAGAAATTTCCCTCTCAACTCAGCGGAGGGACACGTACCCTTTTCGGGGCTTGTGAGCGCGGCGGCGCGAACATGGAGAGATTTTTCAGTAGAAAAATCTCGTACCCGAAAAGGGAACGTGTCCCGGAGCGATCTACCACTTTTTAGCCACGATCGCTTTCTCCGCCGCCGCCTGCTCACTCTCTTGTTTCGAGCGTCCTTCACCGGTAGCCACGCGTTCACTCCCAAGTCGCACGCCTGTTAAGAACACTTTGTCGTGATCTGGGCCGGTTTGGCTCACCACTTCGTATATCGGCGTAAATCCGAGCTTTTCTTGCGAGAGCTCCTGCAACTTACTTTTGGCGTCTTGCCACAAGCGATTTGCTACCACGTTATCGGTTTTATGGAACAACTGTTTCGAAATAAAGTCGCGCGACGCAGGATAACCTGCATCGAGGTGGATCGCGCCAATGAGTGCCTCGAACGCGTTGGCGAGGATAATTTGCCGAGCGCGTCCCATATCGCGTGATTCCCCCTTACTCAGTAACAAATATTCGTTCATACCAAGCGTTTGCGCAGCCTCCGCGATCGATACCGTATTCACAAGTGCTGCACGAAACGCAGTCAATTCACCTTCGGGCTTATCCGGATATTTGTTATATAAAAATTCAGTTACCACGAGTTCGAGTATTGCATCACCCAAAAATTCCAATCGCTCATTGTGTTCGCGACCGTTCCCGCGATGTTCATTTAGATACGAACGATGCGTAAACGCTTGTTCGAGCAATTCGCGCTTGCGAAACGTGTAGCCGATCTTAGTCTCAAATGGTGCGAAATCCATACCCGCCTACTTACTCGTTTCGCGAATCTTCGCGAGCGCCTTAATTGCGGGAATCACAATTTTTGTCAGCGAGTCATCGTAAAAGTTCAAGTCGCCGACAGCTGCAAGCGGAAACCACTGCGCATCATCGAGCCCGCCGGACGGACCGAGTTTTATATCAGTAAATGGCGACTTTGCGAGAAAATACGTAACGCGCTTCTTTTTTTTACCGCCGGAGATCTTGGAATCGTTGGCGATGTATTCATTTACTCCAAGCTCCTCAACAATGGTGATGTCGAGTCCCATTTCTTCTTTGATTTCGCGAATTGCGCCTTCTTCCACATTTTCTCCATGCTCTACTTTGCCTTTGGAGATGGTCCAGTGTCCGAAAATATCATGTACGAATGCCAGATAGTATTCCCCCTCATTTTCTGCAAATACCACAGCGCCCGCAAGTTCTTCGAGTGGCATTTTTGCCGGGTTTGCCGGGTTTTTGCGCAGGCTTCCTTCATTCTTGCCGGGCTCTCCAAGCTCCACGTACACAGCTCCGAGCACGCCGTTCACAAATCTTCCTGAACTCGCGCTGCCAAATGCTTTCGCAAGTTCAATCGCTTCGTTGATTGCTACCTTTGCGGGCACTTGCGCACGGTCGGCATACAGAAGTTCGGTTAATCCGATGCGCAAAATATTTCTGTCTATTGCTGCAATCTTTTCAAGCGGCCACTCGGGAGCAGCGCGCACTATCACGTCGTCGATTTCTTTTTGCTTTGCAATCGAGGTCTGGAGTAGGTTCTTCATAAACGGCATATCGGAATCACGCGCGCCGAATTCTTTGGCGTAATCCGCCAATCGTCCGTAGCACTCATCAATCGACAAGGCGCCTCCCGAGGAGTCGCGTTCGAAAAGAACCTGAAGTGCTACTGATCGTGCGAGGTGTCTATTTGCCATAAACAAAGGAACTGAACACTTCAATAGTGTACACGCAAAAAGATAAACACCGCATGAACACTATCAGAAACTGTGGATGACTTTTATGCGGGCCCATACGGTGGCAACTTGTATCGCCGAATAATATGTTGTCTTGAGTTTGAAATATGCCAAAAATAAAAGGACCGGTATTTCCGGTCCGTTTACTTTGCTGCTTCGGTTGCTTTGTCTTCGCGAAT
>JBKJSQ010000054.1:0-11898 GCA_046594495.1 Minisyncoccia bacterium
CAAGCTAAAATGCCCGACGCTTCACCTTTTTCAATACGCAGAAGCATTTCATTAAAGACTGGCCCAACCGTAATCTTGGCAGTTTGTTTTTCCACAAACACATCAACAATCTCAACCTGCTCTTTTAACGCCAACGCCTTGAGTTCGGCCAGTTGATCAGAAATGCTTCTAACCTGCCGATCTTCGGTATCGGTAGATTTGCGAGTATAGATAAAAAACTTTCTGGTGTGATTCATATATTTTGTATTGGCAAACGAGGAGCCACGCGGAGCGTGGAAAACCCTTTTGGATTCTGAATTCGGCGGGGGGAATGCATTAGGGTCGCGCCTACGGCGCGACCCCATTTCGGGCTCAAAAAACGATTTCCAATTTTGGCGGAGAGGGAGAGATTCGAACTCTCGATACCTTTCGGTATGGCGGTTTTCGAAACCGCTCGTTTCGGCCACTCACGCACCTCTCCTTGGGGCGACAATGCGCCGCCCGTAAGCCGCTAACATTTGGTCATCGGAAATGGCGTTCCGCAAATGCGGAACGCCGAACGATCTGGCCGTGGGTAAAACTACCACACTTTCGTTTGGCCATAAAATGCGCTATATTCCAAGCCATCGGCCCCATCGTCTAACGGTTAGGACGCCGGCTTTTCAAGCCGTTAATCGGAGTTCGATTCTCCGTGGGGTCACAAAGACGAAAACCCATGCCCTGCGGCATGGGTTTTCGCCTTGTGACGGCCGGAGCGTTGTGAGCCGACCACGGCGAACCGCGAGGCGGGGCCGGCGACCAAAACTTTGCGACGGCAAAGTTTTGAGTTGTGGGCCATAAACTGTAAGGTCATACGCCGTTTCTCCGTGGGTGGGCAAAACGGTCGAGTCCGGGGCTGGAAAATTACTGAGCGTCGTCTGCCGACCCAGGAAAAGAAATTATTGTGGCTCACCAATACACGGCCATGTGAGCCGACCACGGCGAACCGCGAGGCATTGCCGGCGACCAATTTTTTGTGACGACAAAAAATTGAGTTGTGGGCCACAAGGACGCGAGCCCGGGGTTGGAAATTTTTCGAGCGACGGCTAGAAAAATATTCTGGCTCACATATACGACCTCTGAGAATCGAAAGGCGGAGGCGGGGTACCGTTTTCAGGAACGGCTCGCCGAGCAAGGGCAGTGACCACTTAACGAGCTTGCGAGTGTAGTGAGTCCCGCCGTTTCTCCCTAGACCGAACGAGACTGGTCTACCGCTCACTCTTTTGACGGAGCGCTTCTCCGATTGCCCCACCGACCACTGACGCAATAGCAATGATGATGTATGTTTGCAGACTTGTAGATTCGGCCCCACCCAAAACCTGTACAATCACCCAATAAACAATAGGTGCCCCGATCGCAGTAATGACTGCGTTTTTGAGTAATTGTGCCCAGTTCATACCGCAAGCATACCATCTTTTACTTTCTTCAATACTTTTCCAAAATGTTGCTATTGATGCAATTCCTGCACCAATTGGTTCCAATTCTGACCCACTTGGGCCACAAGGACGCGAGCCCGGGGCTGGAAAATTGCTGCGCGTCGTCTGCCGACCCAGGACAAGAAATTATTGTGGCTCACAAATTCCTTAGCGTTATTTTAAGACATTGTTCTACCGATCAAACGGTACGGTTGGAACCAAAAGAAAAGGCACGACCCCGTGTGAGGGTCGTGCTCATAAGTCGAGGCGATGATTTTTTGTGAAGTACTTGGCACCCCGTTCCCGAAGTCCAAGGTTGTTGGCACAAGGTTCCCGGGTACCAATAGGATCTCCGCCCCAGTCGATGAAGCCCAATTGAGTTTGAGTCACCCCTAGGTCAATTAGACGCCCACTCTCGTGGAGGCCTTCTTGGCCTACGTCGCGAACGGTGAACCGGGGCTCCACCAGCGGAGGTTCTCCCTCCGTCAAATGGCCAAACCATTTATCGCACCGAACCACCATCTGAAAGTAAGGGATTGCCCCAAGATCACCTTGTGCTACTTGAGTGCCGCCCCACTGTTCAGAGAGCGAAAATTCAAACGGCAAAGGTTTCCCTTTCGCGCAGTAAGCGGCATGCTTTTCAGCCGAGACGAAGCGTACCGTGGGGATGAGTCCGGCAATGAACTCATAGTAGAGTTCTGTAACGCCAAATTCGTCGATAATACTGCCACGCTCGCGAGTGACGAGCCGACGATACTCCCGTCGGTCGACATTCTTGTAGATCTTGAGCAAAAGACTGATCTTCTCTCCACCGGGTAATTCGCATTCGCCAGCGGTGTACGCAACACGACTTGTACCGATACCCACGATCCCGTTGTCGCTGAACTCGTAGTTCCCCTTCTTGTCCGAATGCGCGGTAAAAAGATTTTTAATGCTATCCTGCAAGTCGGGCCGCTCAAGGAGAGCGGCGCGGACTTGAAGTGTACGTGCCAGATATCGCATTGCGTTCTCCTGCGGTCGGTATTGTCAGCCAGCACTATGCCATATCTTGTATATCCTGTACAGCGCTCCGAAATTTCTGCCACTGATACAGCTCCTGCACCAGCCGGTTCCAATTCTCTCCCACTTGGGTCAGCAAACCACCGCCCCGTCACGTGCGCGCTTGTCTGTCCGGCCCCAGAAAACGCAGGCATCCAGGATGCTATGATTTTTTCATGTCATCTCTGGAAATGGGCCGAGGGCACAACGTGCCCCGTCGACAGGTCCCCGAAGGATTGTTTGCAAAGGCCGCGCTCGAAACAAGCGATACCCGCGAGAGTCTTGATGACAAGGTTTTTTTGGCCGCACATAAACGTGCCGTAAAGATACTGAATAATCCTCAGCACCGCGTTTCCCCGGAGGCGTACATAAAGACATACGGCAAGGAAACGGTCGACAAAGACCGTGCGATGGCACGCGAGCAGCGCGCCAAATACGACACTGAACGCACGCCCGAACAGAAAGAAACGTACATGCTTGCGGAGATCTTCGAAGCGATGATGCTCACCGAGGGACAGGAGTCCGGATGGCTCGGAGACGACGTACAGCTCCAAAAAACCACCGACTACGACGATATGTTTAACCACACCGACATGTCCGCCTCGTGGCATTCCAATCGAGCCGAAGCTCACACACTCGGCCTTGCGGTCGATGTGACCTTCGGTGCACGTTCGCTCGAAAAGAAATTTGAACGACTGCAAGACGACATCGACAAGGGCCGGCTCAGTCGCATCAAGTACGCACCAAAGGAGCAGTCGAGCGTTCCGCGTGTCATTATCGGCATGAGTCGCGAGACGGTGCAGGAGCTCATGAATTTATGGATGGATGAGGAATATGAAGCCCTTGCCAAACACCCCATCCAAACTGCAGTGCTCGAACAAATCCTCGCACAGCTGCAATCCATTTCTTCGTACGCGGAGGCCAAGCAGTCTCATCATGTGGCAGATGTGTACCGAAAGTCCATCCAAACGGTCCGCACGCTCCTCAATAGCAAAAAATCAATTCCGTCGGGTGACACGCGTTTTGATACCGTATCTGCGGGCATTCAGTCACAGCTCGCAAAGCGCTTCACGGCAAAAAAATAAACGCGTTTTGCACAATCTGCGGCGTGCGCGTGGAAGACATCAAAGAGCCACTCATGCAGGAAATCCGTTATCTCGATAAACTTATCGATGAATTAGCAAAGGGAAAGAACATGGAAAAAATTCTCAGAAAGAAGCGTATCCAAGGGTAGACCTTGGATACGGGTGCTAACGGATACTCGGATGAGTACTGACATGAATCTAGTCATGTGTCGTAATATGTACCGCTGTGCTAAAATTTGATTACTAAAGTATTGTTCTTCTGTCTTACAACTTCATACGAAATTGGGCAGTAACGAGACATTGTGAGCATTTCATTTTTTGCGAAGACTAAAAAATATAACGGTTGTATGTCAGATGAATATCCAGTTGTGGGTCACAGTAAAAAAATTCGTGCCACGGTTAACGACGCTCGTCGTTTGGATGCCGTAAAGAAAACAAATTTGGTTGACTCCGATGAAGATGAGACATTTGACCGACTGACACGATTGGCATCGAAACTCCTTAAAACCCCCATTTCGTTTGTCACAATACTTGAAAAGGATCGCGATTTCTTAAAGAGCCAATTCGGGCTTCCCGCTCAACTTGCAAAGAGCCGAGAAATTACAGCGCATCCATCATTTTGCCAACATATTGTAGCCAGTGGTGAACCGCTTATATTAGAAGACGCGCGAGATTCTGAAATTTTTCGTCACTTCCCGTCGGTACAGAGCCTTGGAGTAGTTGCCTACGCTGGCGTCCCACTTACAACTCAACAAGGGATTGTTCTCGGCACGTGTTGCGTGGTGGATTACAAAAAAAGAATCTGGACTTCGGATGAGTTGGAAATTCTCGAGGAGTTATCGAAATCCATATTGACTGAAATTGAGTTACGCCAAGCAGCAGCGGCATTGGATGCGTTTGTGTTAATTGCCGCACACGAAGTCAAAACTCCTCTTACGAGTTTGAAGACCTACACACAGCTGCTGCGACACAAGCTGTCCATTAACGATGCCACAGATATAAATTTATTTGTGGAGAAAATCGGTGACCAAGTGCACAGAATGGAATCGCTCGTCAATCGCCTTTTTGATACTCGGGCAATGAAAAATGGAGAGTTGAATTTAAGAAAAGAATCATGGGACATGAATCGCAACGTAGCGGAAACGGTAAACAGTTTTGAATCTCAATCGTCTAAGAAATTCGTACTTAATTACGCTCAACCAAGTCTGATTGTTCACGCAGACAAAGATAAAATCACGCAAGTTTTATCCAACCTTATAGGAAACGCTCTTAAGTATGCGCCGCTCTCAGAAAGCATAGAAATTTCTGTACATCAGACAGATTCAGATGCGGTCGTTTCAGTGAGAGATTTTGGCTACGGTATCTCCAAGGCAGATAGCAATAAAATATTTGAACGATACTATCGCGTACGAGCTGACACAAAAACGATTGGCTTGGGCCTCGGCCTCTACATTTGTAGCGACATCATTAAGGCTCATGATGGAGTACTTACTGTTCAGAGTGAACTGGGGGTCGGTTCGATATTTTCATTTTCGCTCCCTCTACAAAAGAATCATAAAGAGAGTGAAAATGTTGATAAACAAGGGGGAAAATTCTAAGAAAGAAATCTTCATCTTAGAACCACTTAAATACAGCGTATACTGACTGGATGATATTTCTTATACTAGGCATTATTATCGGCGCACTCGCAGTCGTCTTTGCGCTCCAAAATACCGACGTCATTACAGTTTCCTTTTTTAGCTACCAGTTCGATGGCTCGCTCGCGTTCATTCTTATTCTCACCGTACTCATGGGTATCCTCGCATCGCTGTTAATAGTGCTCCCCGACAGCATCAAAAATCACTTTCGGTACCGTCGCCTAAAAATCGACCACACAAAACTCGAAGAGGAACTTCGCAAACAGAAAGAGCTTACACATTTCGCCAAACAAACACCTGCGTCACCGGAACAACTTGCACACATCGACAACGGTGCAATCGCGCATCCGAACGATCGTTAACCCGTAAATTTCGAACGCGTATCTCGCACCGGACTTCGGGTGCGTGTATTCGATCAGTCTTAAAAACTGCTCGTACCGAGCCCTTCCATAATTTGGTATTGGATCGTTTTTATCTTGCTTTCATTTTTGTAAACATCGTAGTCTGCGGAATATGTACGACCGTTCGGGTTCGACCACGTCTCATTAAAGAACTGTTCGGCATCGCGAATTGCAGCTACACGTTTACCTTCTATCAATACATTACTCTCCAAATTATAGTCTCCGATGTTTCTACGAGTGAGGTTTGCTGATCCCAAGATCATTACGCTCGAAGTGCCGCTTTTGAATATAAGCATTTTACTGTGACACTGTTCGCCGTGCGTTGCGCACCAGCGAACGCTCGTGTTGCCTGTTGTGTGTTTCAATAGCTCATCTGCCACTTGCCTGTTCGGGACACCGTCCTTTTTTCTGCCGAAGGCGTCTTTGTTTGGGTCTAGCAATACGCGGATTTTTGCGCCTGTTGAATCTGCCACCTTCATCGCCCGCACCACATCCCGATCAGACAAGTAGAACATCGCCATATCAAGCGTATCCCCACGTGAGAGCGCTCGAATGCGCGCGACGATTGCGTCCTCTATCGCCCCCTCGGTAAGCAACCGTACCGATACATCGCCTTCTATGTCGCGAATTGTTCGAAGCGGCTCGGGCACCTGCACAAATGGTTCGCCGGAAAATTCCGCAACCGCGCGCTCACTTTCAATAACATCACGCCACACCGCCTCATCAATGCGCACGGCGCTGTTGCTGTGTGCGCTCGAGCCGTCATGTGGATTGGCCGACGTAACGAGCGTGGACATGCGAAGTCTTCCGTTTATCATTCCATCCGCCACCAGTACTTTGCGGTGATTTGCCTTAAAGTTCAGCGCCGCCAAATACGGCCGAATAGAGAGCTTTGGTTTCTGCGAGTCGAGAATATTCGGGAATACCGCAGGCAATCCGTCGGGTGTCCACTGTATCAGGAGTCGCCACGCACCGCTGAATAGCGGATTACTGTCGCGAAGTTCCGAGAGCTTCGTTACGATAACCGGAATGCCGACGCTGCGCAATTGCGCGATATGCGGTGAATCGTATCCGCCGTAAATGGAGTTCACCGGATCGGTGATTACCTGTATCGTAATCTCCGGTTGAGATTTTTTCTTTGCAATAAGCGAATCCGTAAGTTCCTGAGACAACTGTCTGTGTGACGATGTGCCACTTCCCAGCAAATCGTTGAATAAAAACATGTCCACGAGCACATACGAATGCGCCTCCCGAATCATGCGAAACATCTCGTCAAATATCTCTTGCTCGGTATGTCGCACGCCTACAGTATCGGTATACGTGCGGTCTGCAAAAAACCTCACACTACTATCCGGCACCGTATGTACCGTGCCTTCCACACGAAGCCCCGCAGGAAGCGGTTTAAATAATCCATACGCCATTGCAACCACAACAAACACCGCGAGCAACTGTGCAGCATATCGAATCATGTGCATATCATACAGTCTCAAATGTGACACATGCGTATTTCCTGTATAATCTTCGGAATGTACCGGTGGATTCTAATCGCGCTAGTTTTTTCGTCTGTCTGTGGACTCGCGCTCATGCTCATTCCAACGGGAAGCTACGCGCATGGCAGTGGTTTTACACTTTCCGCCACCACAACCGATTATTTCGTCGACATCGACTACGGGTCTATCGCTGTGGTTGCACAAGAGTCCGATCGTTTTACATTCCAGCTGTATAAAGACGCGGACCGAGTCATTCCGGCTGATTTTTCCGAGGTATGGGTTCGCATCTCAAAACGAACCGAAGCGAATCAATCCGAAATCCAAAGCACGGTCTTCAATGGACTCCTCGCACAACCGTCATTCGGTCCACCGGGGGTGATGCTCACGCTCTATGAACCTGGCCAATACAATGTAACGGCTCGCTTTACCAATGGTGATGATGAGCTTGCCGAAGTTACGCTTCCATTTACTGTAGCGCCCAGCAGCGATATGCAGATCGACTACGGGCGAGATTTTTGGTTCGGCTTTATATACGGAGTAGGTGCAACACCCGTAGTCGCACTTGCCCTGTGGTTCATTCTACGTCGACGAGAAAGCGCGTAGGTACCACTACACCTCCTGTACTGAATTGAAACCACGCGAGAAAAAACTTCGTGTGAGTATATGGCAACAGTTCTAACGCCACTCGCTCAACACCTTTCCTTTGATCGCGAGCATCGTGCCGATGGCAACAAGTGTTATAGCAAACGTAATGAGCGGACCAACAAACGGTATCGCCGCTACAATGAAGTAGAGGATTGTTCCCGTGAGAATCGTTTTCCAACTCACCTCGTACTCGTGCTGCTTAAAAATAACCTTATGTACGAAACTTCCGATGAGAATTGGCGCGAGCATAGATCCCACAATCATGACCCCTATAAACCCGAGTAGCCCCAGCACTCCGAATGCAATACCAATGACCGTGAAGAGAAGGAGCACAGAAACAATCGGTACAACGATTACGAATATGACACCGCGTCCAAATTCGGCAAGTGTGCGCTTTGTGGCACGCGCAACAAATTCATCAGAGAAACGCTGAAATACGTATCCGATCACAAGCGCTCCCGAGAACACCATGAACATCTTGGCAACAAACCATATCGAAAAGACCGCAAGCAGACCGAGCTTCGCAGCTTCTCGTATATCAGGACTTTTTGTATACGCAGTCTCACCCATTACAACTGCCCCGCTTTCGAGCATTGCTTCTTTGGGCGACGAATAGGTAAACGTACCTTTGATACGGGCGTTCGGTCCGAGCGTGATTTTTTCGGCCTGTACAAAAAGATCGCCGTTTACTGCAGAGTTAATGCGCACGTCGCCTCCCGCAATGTTCATATCGCCGGCAACATCGGGGGCATCAATGCGCACCATGCCACCTGCTGCATACACATCACCACCCACTTTTTCACTCGAAATAGTTACTTGACCGCCTGCAACTAAAATATCTCCCCCAACGCCGCCCTGAATAACTACCGTTCCTCCACTTGCTCGAATATCGTCACTCACATCAGTTAGAATCGAAATAGTTCCGCCGCCGGCTGTAATGTCTCCGAGTATTGGTCCGTTGATCAAGATATTGCCGCCAAACGTGATGAGATCGCCGCGAAGTGATCCGTTGCTCGATATGGAACCTCCGAGCAGATACAGGTCCTCGTTAATTGTCTCGTCTTTTTGAAAAACCGCTTCGTCTCCCGTGCGCATTTCTGCTGCGATTACAAACGAGGGCACGCAAAGCGCGATGAGGAGCAGTCCGATGCCAAGTGGGCGTGAGTAGATAGTCATATAAATCATTCTACCCCTCTAGCAGTGGGGCGCAATTAAACGGGCCATACGGTATCTCATGGGGTACACTAGGCGCCATGACGAGGCTTGCGGGTAACTACCTCATAACAGCCGTTACTATTTTCCTTTCTGCATTTCTCTTGTTTGCCATTCAGCCCATAGCAAGCAAGCATCTACTCCCCTATTTCGGCGGCTCGTCGTCGGTGTGGGCAGCGTCGCTCGTATTCTTCACAGCAATATTGTTTTTTGGATACACGTATGTGTATGTGCTCACCGCGCGTCGTGCGTTTATACAAATGATTGTGCATGGAATCGTCATCGTTGCCGCTACAGCCGCAACGATGCTTGCAATCGTGACATGGGGGTCAATTTATCCACCGCTTGATTGGATTACCGAAAGCACTTTCGCACCGTCACTACGCGTCCTTATTGCACTCGCACTATCAGTCGGTATTCCCTATTTCTTACTTTCTACAACCGGACCACTCTTGCAGTATTGGTATGGCGTCACCTCCGACAGAACCCCCTATAAACTCTACGCACTTTCAAACGCAGGCTCACTGCTGGCGCTCGTTTCGTATCCGTTCCTGATTGAGCCTCATATTCCCCTTACGACCGAAGAAACAATGTGGACTGTGCTGTTTTTTGTGTATGCACTGCTGCTTGTGCTTATTACAGTAACCATAAGGAATATCCCGCCGCACGTGCATGCGACAGCGCGCGAAGCAGGCACACTCACCCGAAAACTCGAATGGGTCGCGTACGGAGGGTTTCCTGCATATCTACTCGTTGCTACAACCACCGTGCTCACGCAGCTCATTTCGCCTGTACCGCTCTTGTGGGTAGTACCCCTCGCCCTCTATTTGCTCACATATATTATTGCCTTCACTGGGATGGTGCGTGCACGGTTTCTGCCTTTTTTTGTTTTTCTAGCAGCTGGTGCTGCATATCTCTACACGCCCGCAACACCGCACGAAATCGTGCCGGAAACAATCGCCTACCTCTCGCTTTTGTTCTTTACCAGTCTCTTTTGTCATACGCGTTTGTTTGAATTGCGACCACATACTCCTGCACTTCCGTTCTTTTATCTGTGCACCTCGCTCGGCGGTGTTCTCGGCACAATCGGAGCAAGCTTTATCGCACCGATGATGTTCAACGACTTTTTTGAATTCCCGCTCGGACTTGCGATCGCGGCATCAATTGCGGTATTTTTCATGCCCAATGACGTATATCCGCGCATGATTCGTGAGCGCACCATCCGTATGATTCGTATTGTTACGCCGTTTGTGTTTGCGGTGATGCTCACCAACATCGTTGTTGCCAGTGTGTCGCCAGAAAAAATGGCATCACGGAACTTTTATGGCTCCGTTCAAGTCAACTTTAGTGAAGATGCGACAGTACTAATGCATGGCACCACGATTCACGGAATGCAGCCGACAGAACGTGAGTGGTCGTACGTGCCGACAATGTATTACACGCAAAACAGCGGTGTCGGCCGCGCTATCCGGTATACAAAAGACGAGAACAAATTGGGTGCGCGTGTGGGTATCATCGGTCTCGGCACCGGTTCACTCGCTACGTACTGCGAAAAGAATGATGTGTTCGTCTTTTACGAAATAGACCCGCGGATAGAAGATATCGCACGGACATATTTCAGCTACCTCGCGAGATGCGAGGGATCCGATGTGCGTCTTGGCGATGGACGTATTGTGCTCCAAAGCGAGAGCGCAACAACTACCATGTACGACATGATTGCAGTCGATGCATTTACCGACGATTCCATCCCAGCACATCTGCTCACACAGGAGGCAGTTGAGCTGTATATAGGCTCACTTTCGTCGGAACGTGGCATCGTGGCGATACATACATCGAATCGCTTTCTGACGCTTTACCCGGTGCTACTCTCTATCGCACGCGAACTTGGACTCACTGCAATGGTTGTAAATGACGATGGCGAGGTTGGGCATTTGTCATCGCGATCACAATGGGTACTGCTTTCGAAGGACGCGCGCGTATTCGACGCAGATTCGTTTATAGGAGTAGGGCGATGGACTGCACCAATACCGCTGCCAAAGCCGTGGACCGATACGTATACAAGCTTGTTCACCGTCATTGATGTGCCGTTGCCGTTTTAACATTATGCGTGGACACGTGCGGGTATACTGCCGGCAATGAAACAGCCCGACTACACGCCTGCTTTGCGAGCACTTCGAAAGGACCCGAAATTCGCGCCACTCTTGAAACGGCACGGCAAACCGGATTTGTCGCGATACCACGGCGGCATCAATATATTTCAATCGCTCCTACGCTCGATTGTGTTCCAACAAATTTCCGGTGCGGCCGCGCGCTCGATACATGGACGATTGCTTGAACTCTTTCCTCGCAAGCACCCCACACCCGAACGATTGCTTGCGATAGAAACTGAGCAATTGCAGGCATGCGGACTTTCAGTCCAGAAAATTGTATACGTGCGCGACCTCGCAGCGCGCTGTATAGACGGCACCATCAACCAGCGGAAATTTCCACGCATGACCTCACAAGAAATTGTAGAGCACCTCGTAGTAGTAAAAGGTATCGGTGTGTGGACTGCACAGATGATGCTCATTTTCAGATTGCACCGCCTCGATGTGCTTCCGGTTGGAGATCTTGCAATTCGCAAGGGATTCAAAAAAGTATACGGACTTGCTGCTGACCCGACACCAAAACAAATGGAAACCATCGCAGCGCCGTGGCGTGCGTACGCGTCTGTTGCGTCGTGGTATCTCTGGGAAGACGTGAGCCAATAATAAAAACCGCCCCACCGCTCGCGCGTAGGGGCGGTTTTTGTGTTCACACTCTCATTATTCTGCGTCGAACGAAATGCCAACCGGTCCGCTCTCTGCCGTTATAAGCTGATCTTTCTTTAGATCAAACTTCTTGTCGCCGTCGTCTACGTAGATAACTACGCGATACGACTTACCTTTTTGCGTAGCTCGCTGCAACGTAATCTCACC
>JBKJSQ010000051.1:0-4922 GCA_046594495.1 Minisyncoccia bacterium
ATTTACATCTCGTGGTGAATCGAGTGCGGTAGTATCGAAATGGGGACTGGAAAAGACTGACCGTGATTTCAATACAAAGATTTTCTTTCCGGAGGTGCAAGAGGAGGTGCGGCCAGACTACGAACGCGAGCGCCGTCGATTCGCCTCCTTGCGATAATGAAATTATGGTAATCTAATCGCATATGTCTAAAGGAATGGATAAAAAGAAGGAGGCAAAAAAGGATAAGAAAGATAAACCGAAGAAAGACAAGAACCGACCTTACAAGAATTAATGCCGTGAAGGTGGTGCGAAACAGCGGGATTGTCCCGCTGTTTTTGATATGCATGAACATACGGGCATAATGAGCCCGCAATTAACGACCTCACACCCTTAACAGAGGTGTTACGAGCTGTTTTTTTGAATGGGGGTGTCAATTACCAAGAGACGTATTTACATAACTAAGTTCACGAACACTTCATCGAAAATATTGTATAGTTTCGAAACTCTCTTGGAGTGCTGGTGAATCAATGAACAATATAATTATTTCTGATCGAACTGCACTCAACATTGCTCAAAAGGACCTCGCTGTACAAAAAAAAGAAATTAAAGACCTCATACAGGCACTCGTTACGATAAAAAAAGAGCTCGCCCTCCAGTATCTCGATAAGGCTAAAAGAGCCAAAGAGCTTGGTATAGCAGATTTAGAATTGGCATATCAGAGCGGAGAAAAACAGAAACGCGCTGCGGAACTCGAGCGTGCCGACGTAGAGCTTGCATTTCAGAACCTCATTAAGGAGAAGCGCGCAGCGGAACTTGTTATTGCCAATGATGAGCTGGCATATCAAAATGATGAAAAAAGAAAGAGGGCAGAGGAATATACTCTCGTCCAAGCAGAATTCGAAATTTCGAAGAAAGAGAAAGAAGCGCTTATGGATGCGCTTTTTGTAGCAAATACTGAGCTATCATTTCAAAAAGAAGAAAAAGGTAAGCGCGCTGAAGAGTTGGGTATTGCAGATATCGAGTTGGCTTTCCAAGACGATCAGCGTGAGAAACGCGCTGCGGAACTCCTGATTGCGAACAAAGAGCTTTCGTTTCAAAACGCGGAGAAAGAAAAACGCGCAGCGGAGCTGAGTGCTGCAAATGTGGAGCTCGCGTATCAAAATAATGAAAAGGAAAAACGGGCAGCCGAATTAAGTATTGCAAATATTGAGCTTGAATATCAAAATGATGAAAAGGAGAAACGTGCGGAAGAGCTCATTGCTACAAACCGCGAGCTCGCGTTTCAGAACAAGGTCAATGGTATGCGTGCAGCCGAGCTAGTTATCGCAAATAAAGAACTGGCCTTTCAAAACGCAGAAAAGGGCAAGCGCGCAGCTGAATTATTGCTCGCAAATAAAGAACTGGCCTTTCAAAATAAAGAAAAAGAAAAGCGTGCCGCAGAACTGAGTATTGCAAACGTGGAGCTTGCATACCAAAACGACGAAAAAGAAAAGCGTGCTGCCGAGTTATTTGTCGCGAATAAAGAGTTGTTCTACCAGACAGGAGAAAAAGAAAAACGAGCAGCTGAGCTTGCGATCGCAGATATTGAGCTCGCGTTCCAGAACAAAGAGAAGGAGAAACGTGTGCTCGAAAATAGGGACCGAGAACAAAGTATTTCGTATGCGGAGGGAATATTGGGAACTATGCGCGAGCCGCTGCTCGTCCTCCATAAAGACTTACGGGTAAAAAGTGCAAACGAGGCATTTTATAGGGTTTTTACTACTACAACACATGAGACCGAGGAAACATCTGTGTATGAATTAAGTGGTCGCTGTTGGGATACGCCGGAGCTGCGCGAAGCATTAAACAAGATCTTAGCCCAGCGTGTCGGTTTCAATGATCTTGAAATTAGCATCGATCTACCAGTGATTGGAATGAAGACCATGCTCTTAAATGGTCATCGATTGATTCAAAGCGAAAAAGGTGAAGAACTCATTTTGCTCGCAATTCAGGATATTACCGAGCAGCGGGCACTGCAGCAACGTAATGACAGTTTCATAAGCATGGCAAGCCATGAGCTCAAGACTCCTGTTACGACTATAAAAATGCTCATCCAGATTCTGCAGGTTCGTTACAAAATTGGTACCGACAGCTTACTAATGGAATATCTATCGACAATCGGATTGCAGATCGAGCAACTGACAAAGCTGGTTATAGACCTGCTCGATGTATCAAAAATTAAGGCAGACAAATTTGAAATAGAACGTACTCAATTTGATTTTGATGAGCTCGCCCACGAGATCGTAAAAAGCTGCCAGCTTTTGTCTCCACATCATATAATAAATATCAGCGGAGAAACCGCGACACATATTACTGGAGATCGAAATGCGATAAGTCGCGTGTTCATAAACCTGATAACCAACGCGATCAAATACTCTCCCAAATCAGACACGATCCATATAATTCTTTCGCGACATAAAAAGTGCATCCGCGTCGGAGTAAAGGATTTCGGTATCGGTATCGCAAAAGCTCATCAGGAAAAGATATTCGAGCGTTTCTTTCAAGTAAATAATAATAGAGGACAAAGTTTTGCGGGACTGGGCATCGGTCTGTATATAACAGCGGCTATCGTAGCGGAGCATAAGGGCCGCATTTGGGTTGAGAGCAAAGGAGACAGTGGGTCAACATTCTATTTTGAATTCCCGACCGAAAAAAACAAAATAACGAATACCTATGCTGACTCCTGAACCGACAAACGGGTATAAAGTGCTCGTTGTAGATGACAACGTGGGAATATTATTCGCATTAAAGCAGTCGTTGCAACTAAAAGGATACGAGGTGATCGTTTCTGAAACATATGCGGGCGTCCTCGCTGTGCATGCGATAGCACCCCATCTGATTTTTCTGGATATTTCGCTCGTTGGTGTTGACGGACGAGATGTATCGAAGGAGTTGAAAGCAAGCGAGCGTACAAAGCACATTCCTATCGTGATTCTTACGGCATATCCAAACGCCGGGGACCTCGCTATCGAAGCGGGTGCTAATGGGTATTTAGCGAAACCGTTTGAAATTAATGATTTGTGGGAGATTGCGGAACGTTTTACGATGCAACCGATTGACGCGACACCTAGAGAAACAGCACTGATTTAGTATTTGTACGGTATTAATGGGTTAGAGTCCCGTTGTGTACGTTTTGTTATACTGCGAGAACATGACAAAAAAGATCATACTCGCTGGGGGCTGCTTCTGGGGCCTACAGGATTTAATCCGGTCCCAACCGGGGGTTATTTCTTCTGAAGTTGGTTATACAGGCGGTTCGATTGATAACCCCACCTACGAAAATCACGAAGGCCACGCCGAGGCAGTTGAGATTGAATACGATCCAGAGATAACGTCGTACAGAAAGATGCTTGATTTCTTTTTCCAAATTCACAATCCGACCACGCTCAATCAACAGGGGAATGATCGTGGCACTTCATATCGATCGGCGATATTTTATGCGAGCGATGAGGAGAAGAAAGAAGGCGAGGATTTCATACGCATCGTCGATGAATCTGAGCGATGGTCAGATCCTGTCGTCACAACATTGGAGCCGCTCACGCGTTTTTGGCGTGCCGAGGAATATCATCAGGACTACCTTCAGAAGAATCCCGGCGGCTACACCTGTCACGCCATATATTTCGACAGTTACTTGAAATAATGCCCTTTGCACGCAAAAGTAGCGATTTTGCCAGCTTCAGTTTACTGCGAGGCTCTCAAGTTCAACCAGGTGATGTAATTGAATCTAAAAAAGGTATATGCATCAGGCATTAAAAATTATTGCAATCGTAATCATCGGGCTCGGACTCTTCACGGGAATCCGTTTTATCGGCACCACAATTCACTACGGTTGTCACCGACAACCGATAACGAACGTTGAAGACGGAGATGATTGTCCACCACCCTTCTGGGCCGTAGCCCAAATCATCTTTTACGCGACTGGTGGCTCACTGAATCCGCTTTGGAACCGAGATGAGACAACGGTGAGCTCTGTAAGCTGGAATATCGAAAAAGCAAATCCCGCCATTTCGAATCCGAATGATTTCCACTTTTACGAACAAACGATTGCCGCTGACGTTACGACCTATGATGGCAAAACTAAACGCTATGAACTCGGCAACGCATACGGATGCACCGGCACCACGACCAGCATTCTTCAAAACAATAGGATCGAGATCGGACGTGTCGATTGCTATTACGCGCTCACGGGCACCACGTTCATCGCGTTTTCACCCCATGGCGACTTCCGCATCGAGCGCTACGACGAATCCGCAAAAGACGGCAGCATCAAAACGACCGTGCTAGTTCAAATCTAGAGGAACATGAAGCGTAAAACTATGCGAAACTACTAAAAATCGCATGTCAATTTCGTGCTTTATTGAATCAATATGAACAAGCTATTTACTGTACTGGTACTCCTCGCGCTCGTGATCGGTGCTTATTTGTATATGAATCCCATGCAGAATTCCGATACTCAGACAGGATCTAAAACAGCTACAATTACAGATCACAAAAACGCGATGTATATGATCGATGGCCAAAAGGTTACACTCGTAAATGGTGTCTCAAGTGTAGAAGCTGCTCCCGGATCCGCTTCGAAGATAACCACTACATATTTCGGCAACGAACTGGTAGCTGATCTGGATAACGACGGGCGCAACGACATCGTATTTGTCCTATCACAAGAAACGGGTGGTAGTGGCACGTTTTATTACGCAGTTGCGGCGCTCAATAAGGAGTCTGGCTTTGTAGGATCCGACGGATATCTACTCGGTGATCGCATCGCGCCACAATCAACCGTTGTGAGTCCAAATCCAAAACACAAAAACGTGATTGTCGTTAACTACGCCGATCGTCCAACAGGCGCACCAATGACATCATCGCCAACACAAGGCAAGAGTGCGTACCTCAAGCTCGACATTCC
>JBKJSQ010000078.1:0-4453 GCA_046594495.1 Minisyncoccia bacterium
AGGATCGCGTGGTAGATTTGGCTCCCTAAGTAGAACGCTATCAACGACATAGCTACATAGGTTACCCATGTCCACACAGCCTCCTGCATCTGCTCCGGCTCGGAGCATTCAAGCTGCTCTATGGGGTGCGGAGCTTTGTTCAACGCTATTCCTCCTTATGTATCGCCCTGTTTGGGCGCTATGTGCAAATTTATCTCCTCGCATAAAAGTAAAGTTCCGCCCTTTTGTCAACCTTTCGTGGAGGCGGATATGTGAGACTATTCCACCATAATCGCGAATTACTTCAGCTGATCCCTTATGGCCAAATACATTGTCGGCGTCATCTTTATTATCCTCCTCACCGGAGCTGGCTACTACTTCTTCCAAATGCAGGGACCGAAGAAGACACCGCTCAACAACGTGGCCTACGTGTGCGCGGATAGCAAAACCGTTCAGGCTATCTACTACGCAGATTCAGTCGACCTCGTGCTCTCCGACGGTCGTTCGTTCACGCTCCCGCAGGCCGTCTCGGCGTCCGGCGCTCGCTACGCGAATCCCGACGAGGCAGTGGTGTTCTGGAACAAGGGCAACTCCGCATTCATCACCGAAGGCGCGAATTCTGACAACATGACCTTCAAGAACTGCGGTGAAGGGGCAGTTGCTGCCGCGGAGCCAAACAAGTTCACCAACGCATCGAGTACTTTCACCGTGAACTATCCTGATGGCTGGACCCCGAACGCCGACTACAAGTACACCGGCGTCTCCGAAGCAAAGCCAATCCATGGCGTGCAGTTCAAGATCCTTGGCGAAATGGCAACCGGTACGAACCTTTCTGCAGACACCTACGTATCGGTCGAGCAGCTTCCGCGCGCCACATCGTGTGTGGGCGACATCTACATCAAAGACATGGTGAAGCCGAGTGCAATCGATGCCGATGGTCATAGCTACTCACTCGCTTCTACCACGGGAGCAGCGGCAGGGAATCGCTACGAAGAATGGGTCTACGCGATCCCGGGCTCAAACCCATGCACCGCGATCCGCTACTTCATTCATTACGGCGCAATCGAGAACTATCCAACGGACGGTAGCGTAAAGGAGTTTGACCGCGCAGCGCTCCTTGCGGTCTTCGACCAAATCCGCGACTCCGTCACGGTAACCCCACCATCCGACACCGCTCCCTCAACCTCCACAACCACTCCGTAAGACTCGGAGCCATGTACACGCAAACGCCGCCCGCACGGGCGGCGTTTCGTTTGTTGTGCAGGTACGCGCATTTCCGATGCGATATGAGCGTGTCATCATAGAGGGAATATGGAACCCACGAATAACTCGTCCAACATCGGGCGTATCGCATGGATTGTCGTGATCGTGGGTGCGGCCATGCTCGTGGTGTTTGCGATCGGGCTCCGAGCGTTTGGTTTGTGGCACAACGACTGGTCGGGCTACAGCGCGAGCTGGCACATTAGCGACGGCACCTGCAATGTGGCCGTTGTACCTATCGTGGGCGAGATCGTTCCGTACGCAAACGCATATTCATACGATGCAGGCGATGGCACACTTGCCCCACAAACAAATCCCGACGATTTCGCCGCACACATGCGGGCTGCCGAGAACGATCCCAACATCCATGGAATTTTGGTGCGCATTGATTCAGGCGGGGGATCACCCGTTGCATCCGAGATCATCGCGAACAGCATCAAGCGCTCTCCGCTCCCGGTTGTGGCGCTCATTCGCGAAATAGGCGCATCGGGTGCGTACTTGGCAGCTTCCGCCGCGGACACCATTGTGGCCTCACCGTTTTCCGATGTAGGCAGCATTGGCATCACCATGTCCTACGTCGACGCATCAGAAAAGAATAAAAAAGAAGGTCTGCAATATATCACGCTCTCGTCGGCTCCGTTCAAGGATTACTTGAGTGCCGACAAACCACCATCCGATGCCGACCGCGCGCTTGCCGAGCGCGATCTCAAGATCTTGCACGATCACTTCGTGAAGTTGGTGGCAGAGAATAGGAATTTGCCGATAGAAGACGTGGCTGCGCTCGCCGACGGCTCAGGCATGCCAGGCACGCTCGCGCTCGAGAAGCACCTCATCGATTCGCTCGGCGACCAAGAATCCACCGCCGCTTGGTTCGCTCCCCTGTGGCTCGCCAACCCCTCCGAAGTCATCTTCTGCAACTACCCACCATTCGCTCGAATAGGAGGATAAGGATTCGTATACGGATGCAGATGCGGCCGTGGACGAGGAGGGGGAGGGAGATAACATCGGCTATACTGTGCGTATGTTCGAAAGCTCAGAGATAAAGCAAATGCGGCAGGAAATAGACGGTCTGACTGAGCAGGTGCGGCTTTTGAATGAGAATAGTGAATTTCGACACCAAGAGGTCGTCGTAAAACTTGATCTGTTATCAGACGCATTAGATGAGCTGATTCAGAAGGAAGTTTCTACAGCAGATATTGAGGATATCAAAGCCACTATGGAGACGACGCAATCCGAAGTCTCCGATTTGATTGACGTAGTCAATAGCATCGACGAGCAACTGACAAAGGAGTAGGCAGCTGACCGGGTAATTAAAAAGGAAGCACACCATGCCGTATAAACTAATCTCTATTTGGTGTTTATAGGCGGACAACGACTATCCACTAACTGACGCTATCGCGTTTTTAGTGGATGGTGTGCTGACACGTATCAAAGCATCATTCTGCACCAATTCAAGGGGAGTCCTTGGATTGATCAGTTAATCCACCCTAATCCATCAAATCCAGCAAGGTCGGACCTTGCTGGAAATTGCTAGACATGGCCCGTTTTGACGATATTCCGATTCATTGCGTAGCCATTCTGGTACTGATATCCTGGTTTTATATGGAAATGAAGGCAGAGATTGCGTTTCAAATAGTTAAGCAGGGCAGGCGATATATTGCCCATGCACCAGCTCTCGACTTGTCGACAAGCGGAAAATCGGAAGCCGAAGCCAAGAGTCGATTTGCAGCGATTGTCCCTTTGTTTATTGACGAGCTTATGGATGCAGGTACGCTCAATGAAGTCCTTTCTGAACTGGGTTGGCAAAAAGGTAATGAATCCACGCAAAGCGGATGGTTGCCGCCTCTCGTAAAGAATGAGCAGATGCAGGTGCTGATTCCCGCCATTGCGTAGCGCGTTACAATCCGGGCCACATTGATACAGTCCAGTCATGACCCAGAAGATCGGCCCGACTCACTGGAAAGAATTTGAGCGATTCCTCCTGAGCGTCGGCTGCGTTTTTAAACGGGAGAAAGGTGATCATCGTGTGTATTGGAAAGAGGGCATTAAGCGACCAATAATTATTCCGCGTGACAAACAGTTGCCACCCGGGATTATCCTCAATAACTTACGAACTCTAGGAGTTTCGAGAGAAGATTATCTTATTTTTATGGGGCAATGATATGAGAAACAAGCCGGGTCAGAAGTCCGACATTGAAGCACTGAAGTCCTTGTTTGTGAAGTTTCGAGATGCGAGGGATTGGAGGCAGTTTCATAACCCGAAGGATACGAGCATGTCGCTGGTGCTTGAGGCGGCGGAGCTAATGGAGCATTTCCAGTGGAAGAATGCCGAAGAAATTGACGCGTATTTGAAAACTAACAAAGGGGATGTGGCCGAGGAATTATCGGACGTTCTCTATTGGGTCCTCTTGATTGCGCGCGATCTCAATATCGATCTTCCCAAAGCGTTCAAAGCCAAACTCAAGAAAAACAACGAGAAGTATCCTGTAGCCAAGTCGTATGGGAAGCACACCAAGTACACCAAACTCTAATAACCATTTTTCCAATCCGCTTAAATAGGCTTACAACGACTATCCACTAACTGACGCTATCGCGTTTTTAGTGGATGGTGTGTAAATGGGGTGATTGCGCACGATCGCCATATTGATCTACCTAAGGCATGTAACACCAAACTCAAGAAGAACGACGCCAAATACCCAGTCGCTAAATCACGCGGACGCCACACCAAATACACAATGCTCTAATCCCAACCCACTTCCCAATTCACTTTCCCACAATTCGCGCGAATAGGAGGATAATTCATCCGGTTGTGTGGGGCACCGTAATCAACAGAAATGAAGGATGATGGGGTTGTCGGATGCGGGGATAGGGTATAGGTTTGTTCGAATGGGACATTCAAGCGGCAATCACGATCATCAACACGATCCGGTACTCGATGAGTGCCGCAGGGTTATGCATGAAGACCATCGCGCCGCGCTCGCAAAGGTAGAGAGCGCTGTTGAAATAATGGCGAGCCCAATGTGGCGCATCCTAGCCGCATTCGGTATCTTCAAGCGATAAGTCTTTCATATATTTTTAAAACAAAGAGCCGTCCGGAGAAATCCGGACGGCTTGTTATTTGGCATACAGATACTGTTTGCGCAGTGATGCGAGTTTTGCGAACAGGTTGCTTCGCACCTCGGTACCTTTCATTTCGGGCCGAGCAATCAGTGCC
>JBKJSQ010000030.1:0-2570 GCA_046594495.1 Minisyncoccia bacterium
CGACAAAGTGAATAAGGGAATATTTGATGAGTGACCTGCTGTATAATCTGCATACATGATTCAACGTCACGCACACAACGAAATCCAGTGGATTGATCTTCAATCGCCGACCCCCCAAGAGATTGCCGACATCGCAGTTGAATTTGATCTGAATCACGAGGCCGCCGAAGAACTCCTTCTACCCTCACTCAAACCGCGTGTGGATGTGAGCGAAAAATGGGTGTACCTCATTCTGCATTTTCCTGCACTGCGTCATGGAAGCAAAACAAAGGAGCAAGAAGTGGATTTTGTTGTGGGAGAGAAATTCATCATTACCACGAGCTACGATGCAGTAGATCCGCTGCACAAGTTCTCTAAAGTATTCGAAACCAACAGCGTACTCGATCGCGAGCATTTAGGTGAGCACGCAGGGTTCCTTTTGTACTACATGTTGAAGAATTTGTATAAGGCTATCGATCACGAAACCGAATACATTCGTAAAGAGCTTTCGCAAATAGAAGAGCACATATTTACTGGTCGCGAGGTTGAGATGGTGGAAGCAATTTCACGAAGTGCACGCGATCTTTTAAACTTACGTCAAACGATTGAGCCACACCGAGAAGTGCTCCACGATCTCGAAACGAGCGCCGCTAAATTTTTCGGGAACGACTTTCTTCCCTATCTAAAAGGAATGTCGAACGAATATTATCGCGTGCACAATCACATCATGCGAAATACCGAAGCGTTGCACGAGCTTCGCGAAACCAACAATTCACTCCTCACGACCAAACAAAACGAAACCATGCGGCTGCTGACTGTTATGGCGCTGCTCACGTTTCCACTCGCGCTCGTTGTCGCAATCTCAGACTTCCACGGTTCGGGTAATCCCTTCGCCAAGTCTGAGAACGGATTCTGGTATCTCCTTGGCATCGTGATAACTGCCGGATCAACGCTCTTGTGGTTTTTCTTTAGAAAGAAATGGCTGTAGTGCGCGTGAATGTATCTCTTTTGTTTGTATAAGTGTGTCGAGACCCGCTGTTAGATACGCCTGTATCTGAGATGCTTCAATAATACAAGACACGACCCATTCAGGATTAGTCGATTTCCCCCATGTGGTGTCGCACGGTACAATGCCCGGATGAAGTTTTTTGGATTTAAGCGACTATTCTCCCTCAGACCAGACCCAAAACCTACAACGCCCGCTCGCCCGCTGCATTTTCACAACACGCTTTCGGGCGAGAAGGAGTCCTTTACATTGCCAGCACGAGTGAACACCGTACGAATGTATAACTGCGGTCCCACGGTTTACGGACCTCAGCATATTGGCAATCTATCCATGTTTGTATTTACCGATGTTCTGCGACTCACACTCGAATACAACGACTTCAAAGTAAAACAGGTCATCAACTTTACCGACTTTGGGCATCTATCCGGAGACAACGAAGGAAACGCAGATCACGGCGAGGATCGCATGAGCAAAGGGCTCAAGCGCGAAGGCATGAAGCCGACGCTTGAGAACATGGCCATCCTCGCCAAGAAGTACGCGGAACTATTTTTGCACGATATTTCTGAGCTCAATGTTAATACTAAAAAAATAACTTTTCCTTATGCGAGCGAATACATACCCGCACAAATCGCAATGATTCGTGCCCTCGAAGAAAAAAGCTACGCATACAAGACAAAAGATGGTGTGTACTTCGACACAACTCAGTTTCCCGATTACGGCAAGCTTGGCAACATCGACCTCACGGGATTGAAAGAAGGTGCTCGCATAGGAGTTTCTGAAGTAAAGCGCCACCCAACAGACTTCTTGCTCTGGAAGAGCGATAAGAAAATTGGATGGGAATCCCCGTGGGGACTCGGTTTTCCGGGATGGCACATCGAATGCTCGGCAATGATTCGTGCAACACTTGGTGAGCAGATCGACATTCATACCGGCGGTATTGAGCACATCCCCGTGCACCACAACAACGAGATCGCACAGTCTGAAGCTGCTACAGGCCGAAAGCCGTTTTCGCGATTTTGGATGCACCGAGCACATATTCAAATTAACGGCGGAAAAATTGCCAAGTCAAAAGGCGCGGCAATTTACTTGTTGGACATCGTGGAAAAGGGATTTCATCCTATTGCGCTTCGCTATTTGTTCTTGGGCGCACACTATCGCTCAGGTATGAACTTTACATATGAGGCGCTTACCGCTTCACAAAACGCATATGCACGACTCGTTGCCGCACGGCTCTCGTTTACAGAAGAACCCGGTACGATAGACGAAACGTATCGCACACGCTTCCACGAGCGAATTAATGACGACCTCGATACAGCCGGAGGAATTGCAGTACTCTGGGAATTAGTGAAAGACGACACTGTATCTCCCGGTTCACGACTGACTACATTACTTGACGCTGATCGAGTTCTCGGACTTAATCTTGCAATACCAGATGCCGCTGCACTTGCTTTAGCCAAAGCGGAGGTACGTGATTATTTGTCAGAAAATGAGCTCAGTGAACAATTGACGGACATTCTCAAGCGACGCGATGAAGCGCGTGCCACAAAAAACTGGACGGCCGCCGACACGCTTCGCGATGAGCTCG
>JBKJSQ010000038.1:0-7707 GCA_046594495.1 Minisyncoccia bacterium
TTGGAGACCACACAGGCGGTTTGAGCGATTTCGGCTTCACTTTTCGTTATAGAAAGCGAAAAAAGGCTTGAAATAAGCCTTTTTTCAGGTTTGAGCCGTCGAATCTGTGCCCCAGAAAGCCGGTGTTTTTTAGGCATGCGGCTTTGAGGAGACTAGACGGTCAGCTTTGCGCGCCCCTTGCGGCGACGACGCGTCAAAACCGACACACCCTTGATGCTCTTGGAGCGGATGCGGAAACCGTGCGTTGCCAATCGCTTCTTCTTTTTCGGCTGATATGTTCGCTTGGTCGACATGACGGCTAGTATGCGACACGATGATAAAAAACGCAACGGCCAGCACGCATGGAGGAGTGCGTGTAGTTTTTGCGGCATTCGGAGCGCAACGGCGCGAGACCGAGGGAATTTTCAACAGAAAATTACCCGTCCGCAAAAACCACACGCGCTCCGTACAAATTCGTTATCCCCGCGTTATCCACATGGTTGTGAACACCCTCTCGAGGGTCGGTCAAGATTCCCACAACGCACGAAGTGCGTATAATGTCCTGACGTTGTTCTCAGCTGACATCAATTTCAAACAAACCATGATGACAAACAGAGAACTATGGCAGAACGCACTCGTCCAAATCGAGTTAGGCACAACTGAAGCCTCGTTCCGCACCTGGTTTCGCAATACCGATATCTCTCATCGCGATGGGGGAACGATTCAAGTTGCCGTTCCGTCGAAGATCGTAAAGGAATGGCTTTCGGATAAGCATCATAAGCTTATTTTGAAGGCACTTCGTTCACTTGATACCTCAATTCGAATCGTCGAGTACGTTGTGCACCGCACCGTTCCCGTAGCAGATCGCAAACCACAAAAACAAGAACCCCAACAGAATGCCTCGTTTGATCTACAGTCGCTCTATATAGACAAGCGCGACAATCTCAATCCACGCTACACCTTTGAAACGTTCGTCGTGGGTCCGTTCAATCAGCTCGCCCATGCTGCCGCTAAAGCTGTGCTCGAGCGACCGGGGCTCGCATACAATCCACTTTTCATTTACGGATCGACCGGTCACGGGAAGACGCACCTGATTCAGGCAGTCGGCAACTATTTCAAGAAGTCGCACGCGAACAAGAAGGTGCTGTACGTAACGTCGGAACGATTTGCGATCGACTACATCAATGCCGTCCGTGCCGGCCATGCCAACAACTTCAAGGATCAGTACCGTCAATACGATGTGCTCATCATGGACGACGTTCAATTCATCGCAAATACCGAAAAAACTCAGGAGGAGCTCTTCCACCTCTTCAATGCGCTTCGCGACAACAACAAGCAAATCATCTTCTCATCCGATAAGCATCCCGCACTCTTGCCGGGCTTCGAAGACCGTCTCAAGGGACGATTTTCGGGCGGTATGATCGCTGAAATCCCTGAGCCAGACGTTGAATCCCGTACGTCTATCATTGCTGCAAAGATCGAGCAGCACGGATTTTCTATTCCGGACGACATCATTCAGTACATTGCGGAAAACGTGCGAGGCAACATCCGCGAACTCGAGGGGGTGCTCAATATGATCGTCTGTAAGTCACAACTGAAGGGAAAGGCTATTTCGCACGCAGATGTGCGCGCACTCATCAAGCACAATGTAAAGCCAAATCGCGGTGTTTCTATCGACGAAGTCGTTCGTCGCATCGCGCAATACTACGAAGTCCCTGAGAAGAGCATCTACGAAAAGACTCGCAAGAAGGAGGTCGTGAAGCCACGACAAATAATTATGTATGTACTGCGAGAAGAATTCGCCGTGTCGTATCCGTCTATTGGAGAAAAACTTGGAGGCCGCGACCACACGACCGTAATTCACTCGTGCGAAAAAATTAAGGAAGAAATGAAGACCTCGAGTTCGCTTGAACAGGAGCTCGACCACATTCGCGCGCTGATTCACGCCTAGTATATGTGGATATCGCGTGCATACCGGGTAGAACAGCACGAGGTACAACACCATGAAGTAACCATGAACAACATGGTAACAATGTCTCCTCTACGTGAATCCACGCGCTATACATCGCTCGCACAGCAGTTATCCACCACGAGTGTATACCGCTACGACCGCGTATTTCCTAGCTCAATTTGAGTTATCCCGTTGTCCCCACCACTAATAGTAGTAGTAGTAGTCTTTAATTAAATAACTATGAAGATAGACACGACGAAAGAAAAAATACTGAATGCGATTCAGATTGCAGAACGTGTTGTCGGGAAAAAAGAATCGCTCCCGATCTTGTCGTGCATTCTTATTGATGCCCAGAAAGAATTGGTAATCCGTGCAACGAATCTCGAAGCAGGAGTTGAGATAAACGTACCAGCAAATATTCAAGATAAGGGAACGATCGCCGTGTCGGCAACAATTCTTTCTCAGACCGTGCGATCAATCAACAGCGACACTGTTACTTTTTCCAGTGAAGAAGGAAATCTTTTGATAGAATCGCGTGGTTCTAAAACGCTCATAAAGGCCGTGCCACAAGCTGAATTTCCAATACTCCCTACCACGACTACTAAAAAGGGTATTTCAATCAACAGGGAGCGTGTTATGCGTGGATTACAGGCTGTCTCGTATGCAGCATCACCCTCAATGATTCGTCCGGACCTTGGAAGTATCTACATCATGATAAAAGATGGTTCGATGATATCGGTTGCAACCGATTCATTTCGTCTCGCAGAGAAGACAATCACTGGAATCGGATCTAAAGAAGAGAGTGACCTTCTGATTCCACTGAAACATGCACTCGAGCTCACTCACATCCTCGAGCGAATTGATGATGAGAACGTAGTCATTGCAACCGAAGACGCACAATTAGTGCTCTCCGGCGGGGGAGTGCGGTTTGTATCGCGTGTTGTGGACGCCACCTTTCCGAATTATAAAGAAATTGTGCCAAAATCGACCGCAACAGAAGCAACGATGCTAAAAGGTGACCTTTCCGAAATGCTTCGTAAAGCGCGGGTGTTCTCCGGCAACGACCAACATGTGGGATTACACATATATCCAAAGAAAAAAATATTTACCGCAACAGCTCGCTCAAACGATGTGGGCGAAATGTCGGACTCTATCGATGCCGCACTCACCGGCGACGACCTTGATATCAATTTTCATATCGGCTACCTCGCGGAATGTTTATCGAGCGTGGAAAGCGATAGTGTAACGCTCTCATTTGCCGGCCCCGGTAAGCCACTGGTGATCCGTGGTGCGTCGGACGCATCATTTATGTACTTGGTGATGCCGCTCAATCGATAATCGCACCATCGCGCCATTTTTGTCGACCGAATTTGATTGCTTCGAATTCAAACACACGCATCAAATTGTTTGACGTGTCGCCATCAGGAAAAAACCCGGCTGGTTGCCGAGTTTTTTACTGAACTATGAACGGAACCTGTGAGGATTCGGTGCCGAGTGTCGTTTGGGCAACCGCTTGCAGGCTTACGGGTCCAGGGGTCGAAGGTACGTGCGTAATGGCATAGGGGGGCTGCGTTGCGGTGCCAATGGGAATACCGTTGAGCATGTAGGTTACCTGAATCACGCTAGCGGGATTCGGAAAGAAGGCAGTTATAGACAGTGGACTGCCTACGGCGACCGTTGCACCCGCGGCGGGAGTAAGAATTCTGAAAGCAGCGACAGCGTCCGGTGTGACGACTCCCGGATCAATCACTTCAGCACCTCCCGGAGTAGGCTGGCCTGCAGCCCAGAGCTGCACCGGATAATCCCAGTAGCGATATTGCGAGTCGCCGGCAGATCCGCGTGTGCCTGAGCGCGGATTATCTTTATCCAACCAGTAGAGGATCTCGTGAATTCCTTGCGAAGGGTTCGTGTTCCATTCGCCACGAAGTACTAACGGGAGTGAATCTCGATCCGGATCCGGCGCTGGTGGAGTAAAGGGTTCCGCCGGATATTTTTCCATCGCGTATTCCATGAACTCGTGCCACATTGGGGCAATAATGAATGCGGCAATCTTTTTTTGCATCGGACTGTTATTGTTATTTCCTGCCCACGCGCCGACAGATATACCCGGCGTGTAGCCGATTATCCATACATCGCGGTAGTCGTTGGTTGTGCCAGTTTTATCGGCCACTTTGTAACCGGGGAAATTGAGCGGCGAATTTGCGCCGAACTCTGGTGTACGCGCCACGTTGTCGGAGAGCACATCGTTTATCTGCCGCGCAATTTCGGGCTCGAGCACTCGCTCGCTTGCCTCAACAAACTCTTCAAGCACAACGCCATCACGATCCTCCACGCGCATGATGCCCGTGTGGGGGTTTCGCACGCCGTCGTTGGCAAACACGCTGTATGCCCCCGTCATATCAAGCAACGTTACTTCACCGCCGCCGAGCACGAGCGTGAGGCCATAGCGTGAGGCATCGGTGAGTGTGGAAATTCCAAGTTTCTGTGCCATCTCGAGCGATTCTTTAATACCTGCGAGATAGAGGGTTTTTACTGCAGGAATATTCTTGGATTGTGCGAGTGCGTCACGAAGCGTAACGGGTCCTGCAAATTTGAGATCGAAGTTCTCGGGGCTGTAGCACGGCGGCTCACTGTTGAAATCGTTGGGCTGACACGCGGTCGAAAATTGTGTCTTGAGATCAAATACTATCGTTTCGGGTGTGTATCCTTTTTGGAAAGCGGTGGCATACACTATCGGCTTGAACGACGAACCAGGTTGTCGATGCGCAATCGCCACGTTTACTTTGCCATCGATTGTTTCGTCGAAGTATCCACGAGAACCGACCATCGATAAGATTTGGCCGGTCGCTGGTTCAATCGCAACCATTCCGGTGTTGGAAGCGTCAAAGTTTTTCTCCATGCCCGGTGCGTACTCAGCCACCGTTTCCTCCGCCTTTTTCTGTAGATCGTAATCGAGCGTCGTGATTACCCGCAAGCCTTCTTTTTGAACTGCGTCGACCCCGTACGTACTCTCGAGATGTTCTCGGATATAGAACACGAAGTGCGGTGCTTTAATGCCGGTTTCGCCGCTATCGAGGAACTGCACTTGCTCGGCCATTGCGCTTTCATATTCCTCCTCGGTAATCATTTTGTGATCGAGCATCTCGAAGAGCACACGATTCTTGCGAGAATCGAGCGCATCGCGGTGATTACCGTGTGGCGAATAGTACGTAGGGGCTTGTGGAAGCGCTGCTAGATACGCAGCTTGGGCGATAGTCACATCTTTTGAATCCACTCCGAAGAAATACTCGCTCGCTTCTTCAACGCCATAAATGGTGCCGCCGTATGGATTTTCGTTGAGATACACACTCAGGATTTCGTCTTTTGAGAAAACGCGCTCCAAACGGATTGCAAGAATGATTTCCTGCACTTTGCGAGTGATGGTCTTTTTTCGGGTGAGGAGGGCATTCTTCACGACCTGTTGTGTAATGGTGGAGCCACCTTGTCCGAAGGAGCCGGTCGTAATGTCGACGTACGCAGCACGGGCAAACGCCATCGGACGGAAGCCGAAGTGTTCGTAAAAGCTCGCGTCTTCGATGGCAATTGTTGCTTTTTGTATGTACGGGGAGATTTCTTCGAGTGGAACGGCTGTGCGACGCACGGAGCCGTACACATCGTAGAGCACTATATTGCCGGTGCGGTCGTAGATCTTGGTGCTCTCTGCAACCTGTCGGTTCTCGAAGCTATTAATAGCAGGGATCGGCATAAAGGTTGCCCATGCAATTACGCCGCCGAGCCCAAAAAAGATAAGGGCCGCGAGTGCGGTCAATGTCAAACGAAACCATTCGGGCAATCGATTGAAATGTCGTTTGCCTCTACGGTGAAGGTCGCGGAGTTTACCCATTGCGCCTATTGTACAATTTTTCGTTTCTATGCGCGATGGTATGTGATGCGTGCGTGTGCAAGATGTGTAACACCGACTGCAATCGCATCGTATTCGTCATCGTGTTTAATTGGCTTTTCGATCTTCACAAGCATGTGCACCATCTTCGCCATTTGTTTTTTATCCGCGCCACCCCAACCAGCGACCGCACTTTTAACTTCTGCGGGTGAATATTCGTGAACAACTATCCCTGCATTCGTTGCGGCGTTTAAGAGCGCACCACGAACTTCGGCAACTTTGAGTGCGGTTGTGCGGTTTGCCTTGAAAAAAAGTTTTTCCATCACCATACAATCCGGCGAATGCGCAGTTATTAGCTCCTCACATACCGAAACAACGGCATGTAGTCTTCCCGCAAACTCCGAATTCACTGCAGTTTCCACACATGTTGAAAAAATCAGCACGTCCTTTGTGCCGACTCCTGCTTGCGTAGGCAGTCGTTCTAGTACTGCCATGCCGCATCGACCATAGCCGGGGTCGATAGCGAGTATTTTCATATTCTCAGTATACAAAAGAAAAGGACCGCCGGTGGGCGGTCCTCAGTGGTACGTATCATATTGCCTGACGATGCTCGATAACATCGATCACCGCCTCTATCTCGTGAACAAGGATCTGGTGATGCCCAAAGATAGGGAGCAGGAAATCCCGCGTCTCGCGGATCTTTTCTTTCGATTTCGTTTCGTCCCACAACGTAATGAGGTTGTGTAAGCGGTCGACCGCTTTTTTCACGATCGCCATGCGTGGGGCGTGCCACAGACGCTGAAAGTAGATACGATCAACATTGTCTACCGTCACAATCTCACCATCGGGAGTCGGTTTAGACACCCAAAAGACGAGATCGGCCACTTCGTTATTGAAGTCCAGTGCGACGCGTTCATACGTCCACCCCTCGATATCCTCGATGATGTCGTGGAGCAGCATCGCAGCGATCACATTCGCATCCCAAACACGCAGGTACAGAATGAGAATCAGTGCCGTCGCGCGGAGATGTTCGAAGTACCGTTCGCCGGAATCGCGAAATACATCACGGAACTCTTTGCGGGCTACATCGTACGCTTTTTCGATCAATCGATAGCGCGGATCGTTCTTCGGATAGAGTTGAATGATTCGGCTGAAGAATGTCTCGTTGGTTTCTACACCCGATGTCAAAAATCGGAATTTAGGCGAGAGCCACGCCGGAATGTTAAGTGGGCGCAACGGAATCGGTTCGCTGCTTACGGGATGATCTACAGGCATCGTAATACCTCTCAATATGGACTGTCGCGACAATAGCAGCCTTGCCCAGCAGTCGCAACAAGAGCCCCTTACGCTGCCTGCTCGGGCTTTACCTCAGAGCCCTGACTCATGCTCTCGAAGCACGACATACAGAGATTCTGTGATGTTTGGTTATCGCCCGGTGGTGTAAAGAGAATGCCGCCTTGCGATATATCGCTCTGGCAGCGGTTGCAGGTTGTTTCCATATAACGAGCAGTATAAACCACACAAAGGAGGCGTTGAGCAATAATGAAGTGGTAAACGAGACCACACTTGCGCAATTATGGCAATAGAGTAGTATGCCGCGAATGTCATTTAACCTACGCAATCCGCGATTCCTTGCAACCCTCGTTTCAGATATTGAAGAGGGGCTTGTACTTGCTGTGGGACTTTTGAGTGGTCTCGCAATCGCCGGTCTCTCATCGCCTACAATCGTTCTTGCGGGCACAATATTCGTGTTCACCGGTGGCGTAGCTGCAGGATCACGCTTTATTTTGAAGGAATTGTATGCGGAGGTTCCGGTAGAAGGCTCACCGGTTCAAGGGGGAATCATGCTAGGACTCCTCTACATCGTTGCCGGAATAGTCCCGCTCTTGCCATATAT
>JBKJSQ010000112.1:0-4399 GCA_046594495.1 Minisyncoccia bacterium
CTGGAGAATTAGTGGGTGGTCCGGCATTCGGTACAAAATCTGTGCAGTCGTCAGTCCGTAACCGGTGACCATCCGCGCAAAATCAGAGGAAACGTTTCCAGCCAAAGCGGTCATGGCATGCTCCTTCCCAAATCAGAACCGAGCGGTTCCTCATATAAAAATGACTCGATTTACGATCTTGCGCAAGACTTTTTATTAACACCTATACATTGAGAGAATTCTGTTCTGCTGGCGGTTTGTAGCCCATATGGAGGTAGGCCTTCTTGGTGGCAATGCGACCTCTCGGAGTCCTGTCAATAAGTCCCATCTGCATCAAATACGGCTCGTTCACTTCTTCGATTGTTGCCTCTTCTTCGGAGAGTGCTGCTGCTATGGTTTTCAAGCCGACCGGTGCGCCGTTATATTTTTCAATAAGGAGTGTGAGAATATCGCGGTCTGTTTGGTTGAGTCCGCCCTCGTCGATCTCGAGCATGGCGAGCGCACGCTTTACCGATTTTACGTTAAGATCCTGTTCACTCACCGATGCATAATCGCGTGCCCGCTTGAGCAGATAGTTTGCGGTGCGGGGTGTTGAGCGCGAACGCTTTGCGATTTCCATGAGTGACGCCGCATCGGTCTCAATTCCAAGGATCATTCCGGAGCGCCTTAGAATTTCTGCTATCTCATCGTCGGTGTAGTACTGCAAACGAAATGTTCCGCCGGAGAAGCGACTTCGCAGTGGGGCGGAGAGCATTGATATGCGGGTTGTGGCTGCTATGAGCGTGAACGGTGGAAGCTCAAGTTGCACTGTCCGCGCTGCCGGACCTTTCCCAATAACAATATCGAGCACTCCCGCTTCCATGGCAGGGTAGAGTACCTCTTCGATGGTGCGGTTGAGGCGGTGAATCTCGTCGATAAAAAGCACGTCGCCGGGGGCGAGATTTGTAAGAATCGAGGCAAGATCGCCCACGCGCTCTATTGCAGGGCCGGATGTGGTGCGTAAATTCGCCCCGACTTCTTTTGCAATAAGGTGGGCAAGGGTGGTTTTGCCCAAACCGGGCGGGCCATATAAAAGTACGTGCTCGGGCTGGTGGTTTCTGCCTTTTGCGGCAGTAAGGAGGATGCGGAGGTTCTCTTTTATCGCAGCTTGTCCCACGTATTGTGCCCAGTCATCGGGTCGCAGGGCTTGGTCGAGGGTCCGGGAGCCCTTCTGGGTCGCGGAATCGTCGGTTGATACCATACTTGACAATTTGTTTTACTATGCTATATTCCCTAATAGAGCGCTGAAAGGCGCCTTTTTCTTAGCTTGCCCCGCGATTCTCCGGGGTCGCGCCCGGCAAAGCATTGCCGAGGCGTAAGAGATGCATAGCTTCGGGCGATCGCGGTTTCTTCGAGGACATGAAAGTTTCGGCTCTCATTATCCTTAGATCTCAACTGCAACTTTTCCTACAAAAGGATCGCCCGAAATTGTGCATCTCCAAACCCTGAGCCTGTCGAATGGGCTCCAAACGAAATGAGTTTCTCGGAACTTCTCGAACCATAACACTCAATAAAAAATTGAGAAGCGCGATCTAGCAATAGACCGCGCTTCTTTACATATTGGCAACAAATGTCGTGCAACATGTCTGCACAGGCTATCAAGCTGCGACTGCCTTCGGCTGCTCAAGGTATCGCTCTGCAATCTTCGCGTGTATTGCCGGACTGAGCTTGTCGGCTTCTGCCTTCGCCCAATCAAGTACCCACCGCTTGTCGTCACTCGCAAAGTTGTACAAGAGAATTCCCGCATGCTGGAGTTCACGCTGATTCAACTCAATGCCCGCGTATTTGCATGCACTCTGGAAATCACCACCGGCCACGCCGACAATCTGTGCAACCGGACAGGTGAGCGGATCGTCAATGCGCATAGTGGACAGATTAATGCAGTGATGCCACGGGACACCGTGATTCCTTTCCGGCGGAAACAATACGTCCATCAACCGCATAAACCGCAGAGCGCGTCGCTTGGTGCTAATTCGATGCTCTTCATTTCGTTTCATTGGCCACCTCCTGCGTATGTACTACGCCAACAGCATGCATGAGTCAACAAAAATCGCGCGGTGCTGGGCACCGCGCGATGAAACCACGTCAGTCGAAACCGCGGCTTACCATGACCGGATCGCTGCGATACTGCGCGCGCCATGCACTTTTAAGCGAGGCATAGAAGGTGGGCGAGTCTTGCACGCCGCGAACGAATCCGTGCTCGACCGCATGCTTCATGCTCAAACCGTGCAGGTCTATGACCGTTCGAAACGAAATATCGCCCGCATCGCCGAGAGCCCCGTACACCAGCACTCTAGTCTCGGCCGCTAAATACGCTTTATGCCCGACGCGTTTCGCCGCCTCGAGAACGCAGAGGCTGCACCGGCGCGGATCAGCGATATCCGCCCGTATGTAGCGCAGAGTGTGCCGCCATTCCGGATACCGCGCATCATAGAAGGGTATGCCGAGTGACGCTATGCGTTTCTGCGCGACTTTGAAGTCCGCTACCGAATCAGTCATTGTAAGCTCTCCTGTTTCCCGCTGCTTGATAACACGCGACAGCGTAGTGCGCTACTCAATCGTCGAGAGCATGACTTCGTCGTGGAGGTCTACCACGCGCGAGAGTTCGTCGAGCGTGGTTACCCCTTGGAGTACTTTCACCGCACCGTCTTGCGCCATGCGGCGAATTCGCTGGTGCTTGGCTGCAGCCCAAATTTCACGTTCTGACGATGTGTGCCGCACACACTCTTCGATTTCTTTGTCCATCAAAATTACTTCCACCACCGCGATTCGCCCCTTGTATCCAATGCCGCCGCACTTCGGGCAGCCTTTTGCAATCCACATCGTGTCTTTATTCGCCGGCAACTCGTCGGCGTGCGGAATGTTATTGAGCAAGAGATCCATCGTCGCGCGGTCGGCACCCTGAATAGGCACGGCTTCACGGCAATGTGCACACAATCGGCGCACGAGTCGTTGCGCCATTGCGGTAGTGAGTGCGGCACCCAAAATGTCTGGCGAAACGCCCATGTCGATAAGGCGGGGGAATGTGCCGCCTGCGTCGTTGGTGTGCAGAGTAGAAAACACCAAGTGACCGGTGAGCGACGCATTCACTGCGGTCGACGCCACCTCAGCGTCTCGGATTTCTCCCACCATGATTACGTCAGGGTCTTGTCGCAGCGTAGAGCGCAATCCCTGTGCAAATGAATAGTCTTTTGATACCTGCGTTTGCACCACACCGGGCAAGTGATATTCAATCGGGTCTTCGATGGTCACAATTTTAATTTCGGAGCTCATCACGCCGCGCAAGAAAGCGTAGAGTGTGGTCGTCTTACCGCTACCGGTTGGGCCGGTATTCAAAATCATGCCGTTTGGTTTGGCGATCTCTTTTTGAAAGATCTCCATGAGATATTTATCAAAACCGAGCACCTCCATAGGTAGTGCAATGGTCGACGGGTCCAAAATACGCATCACGATCGTCTCTGCGTACGCGCCCGGGAGCACGCTCGTACGTATTTCAATTTCTTTTCCGCCAACCACAATTGAGAAGCGTCCGTCTTGCGCCATGTTTTTAATGTTGAGCTTGAGTCCAGAGAGGAGCTTGAGCCGAGCAGAAATAAGAGCGTATGTGGGCGCATCAAACATAAGTACCGAGAGCAGTACGCCGTCCAAACGGTAGCGCATACCCACACCGGCATCCTCCGGTTCCAAGTGCACGTCGGACGCACCGAGAGAAAGTGCGCCCGCCATCAGAATTTCGAGCACGCGCGAGATGCGATGCGCGTCTTTAGAGCCAGTGCTGACTGCAATCTCCGCCTTCACATCCTCAATGGTATGCAGTTTCTGCAGCATTTCTTGAATCGTCTCGTTAGAAAGCGTGAGCACGCCGGCCTCGGTTTGCGTAGCCATCGATATATCGTGATAGCGATCCCACGCGTGGCGAAGCGACGCTTCCGACACCATAAATCGTTTTACCTGATACCCGAGGCGTTCAATCGCTTCAATTTGGCGAAGTGCGTCGGGCCGATCGGGGGAGCGCATTGCCACCATGATTTGCTTGTTGGCTTTGCGAAATGAAGCGATCTCAGTTTCGCGCGCGTCTTTTTCCGGCACGAGTGCGAGTGCGTCGGTGTCTATAGATTTTGAAGTGAGATCCACATAATCAACTCCGTATTTGTGTGAGAGCATTTCAGCGAGCGCCTCTTCTTCGCGTAAGCGTAGTTCGTGCAGACGTTCATCCTGCTTTTTTTCATTGAACGTGGTCATGTCTCAATATTGTATCGCATAAGAAAGCGACGCCCATACCAAGGCGTCGCACTTTTATACTTTTGGTCTATACGGGGGAAGTGTGCACAACCACACAGTGAATATAGTTATTATCATCGCAATCATGCAGAATTCTGCA
>JBKJSQ010000045.1:0-3059 GCA_046594495.1 Minisyncoccia bacterium
ATAACTGCGGCGATTTGCGATAGCGCCGACCCGCGACGCACAACTGAGGCGCTTTATCGCATTGAGTGCATCATTGATGAGCTCAGAGACAAGGATGCTGATCCGCTTCCCATAGCACGAGGACGGACAACACGAGGCCTCTATATTCAGACCGGCAGGGAGAAAAAGAATATACGCGATCATGTATTCGCAGCTGAGAGCACATCCGATGCGATATCAATCGCGCGTGGCCGCAACTGGAGCAACATTCGTTTGTATCAGTGCCAAGAAATTCCACTAACGTAGCACTTTCCATGTAAGGCGCGGAACCATTCCGCGCCTTTTGTTACAAAAGTGCGGCTTCTTCTTGTAGTTCGATTCCAAAGCGGTTCTGTACCTCCTGTTTTATGGTCGCGGCTAAATTACGTACATCCTGACAACTCGCATTGCCTTGATTCACGATGTAATTCGGGTGCTGGAGGCTCGCAATTGCACCGCCGACAGTCGCGCCCTTCATCCCCGCCTTTTCTATGAGCCAGCCGGCTGGTACCCGGCTCTCACGCGATTGAACACCCTTTTCCGCTTCAAATACCGCCACAACTTCTTTCGGCGACACAGGATTCATAAAGAACGATCCCGCTGCGCGTACATTTTGCAAATGCCGCTTCTCACGCTCAGTAATCGTGTCGCGAGCAAGCACAGCACTCAATGCTGCATCGGCTTCCTCGAGCTCCAGAAACACCTCCGTAATAACCCATTCGGGATGCTGTTTAAAAAAGCTATTTCGGTAGGAAAATTCGCATTCCGCATTTCCAAATATTCGAGTGTCGCGAGTGTCGCGATTTATTGCGTGAACTTCGCGAACAAAATCCTTGATTTCCGGGCCAAATGCCCCAGCGTTTCCACGTACCGCTCCGCCCAGTGTCCCAGGGATACCAGCCAGCTTTTCCCATCCGCCAAGGCTCTGCGATGACGCATCATTGATGAGCGACAGCAAATTGCATCCGGCATTCGCTTTCAGGGCCAAGCCTTCAAATGAGTGCGCGCTGCCACTCATTCGAATTACCATCGCATCAAGTCCACGATCTGGCACAAGCACATTACTTCCGCCTGCGAGAATAACAGTACGATATCGGTTTACATCTGCATATCGGAGCGCATCGAGCAGGTCTGCATCGTTGTGCACTTCGATAAAATACCGGGCATTGCCGCCAATCTCAAATGTGGTCAATGGCGCAAGCGGCACGTTCTCTAGAAGATTCTGCATACTACTTTTTGGCAGCCTTCTTTTTTGCCGCTGTATCAGCCTTTACCGTTGCCTCAAGTTTTTGAACTTCATCACGTAAAAGCGCCGCGGTTTCAAAGTCGAGCGAGTCTGCCGCATCGTGCATTTGTCGACGCTTTTCCGCTATCACTTTCTTCACATCACCGCCGTGTGCGATGAGGTCTTCCTCGACAAGCTGGTCGACAGCGCGTGATCGCGCTTTCATAATATCGCCGATTATGTCATTGATCTTTTTCTTGATTGTTTCAGGTGTTATTCCGTGTTTCGTATTGTAAGCAACTTGTACGGCGCGGCGCTTGTTTGTGATATCTATCGCGCGATCCATCGAGCCCGTATGAGTATCCGCGTACAGAATGACCCGACCGTTCACATTTCGCGCAGCGCGACCGATCGTTTGAATAAGAGACGTCTCACTGCGGAGAAATCCTTCTTTGTCCGAGTCCAAAATGCCCACGAGTTCCACTTCGGGTAAATCGAGTCCTTCTCGGAGCAAGTTTACGCCGACCAGAACATCGAATATGCCCTTGCGGAAGTCTGTAAGTATTTCAATACGATCGATGGTTTTTACATCGCTATGCACGTAGCGCGCTTTTATCTGTTTTTCTATTAGAAAATTAGTAAGGTCTTCCGCCATTTTTTTAGTAAGTACGGTAACCATCGAGCGTGCACCCTTTTTCGTTACTTCCTCCGCTTCGCGTATAAAATCGCGAACTTGTCCGGGGTATTCAATTCCCGTAAGTGCATCCGAGCCACCGCCCACAACTGGCCGCACGATGATCTCCGGATCAATCAGACCGGTCGGACGAATGATCATTGGAATTGGCGGACCACTTTTTTCTATTTCGTATTTACCCGGAGTCGCCGACGTATAAATTGTTTGACCGACGCGCTCTTCAAACTCCTTAAAGTTTAAAGGGCGATTATCGACAGCCGAAGGCAACCGGAATCCGTGCTCGATGAGCATGTCTTTTCGCGCTCTATCGCCTGCGTACATGCCACCGATTTGCGGAATGGTCATATGCGATTCATCAATGACAGTAAGAAACTCTGGGGTGCCGTCTTTTGCATGCGGGAAGTAGCTCATGAGCGTGTACGGTGGCTCACCGGACTGTCGGCGGTCGAAATGGCGCGAGTAATTCTCGATACCATTACAAAAACCAAATTCTTTGATCATGCCAATGTCCTGACGCGTGCGTCGCTTTAGGCGCTCTGCCTCCAGAATTTTTCCCTGCTCCCCAAGTACCTTGAGTCGCGCTTCGAGCTCCGCCTTAATGTCTTCGAGCGCAGCATCCTGTACATCCTTAGGTGTTACGTACTGACGGGCCGGATACAAAAAAGTCGCATCGTGCAGACCCAAAATTTCTCTGGTAACAGCGCTGATCTCTTCTATTTTTGCAATTTTGCCGCCCGTAAGATCAACGCGATATATGACACGCTCAGATGCCGGCATGATTTCCACTCGTGAACCGAGTGCCCTGAACGTTCCGGGTGAAAGATCGCCGGCAACTCGCTCAAAATAAATGCCGATTAGCTTTCGAGTAAGCGTAGCGCGAGTCATCTGCTCACCGACTGCGAGCTTTAGATTTACCTTCGCGTATTCGATTGGGCTTCCAAGCCCGTAAATACAAGAGACCGATGCAACGATTATCACATCGGTGCGCGTGAGCAGAGCTTGCGTCGCAGCGTGGCGAAGGCGTTCGATATCTTCGTTGATCATCGCCTCCTTTTCAATATATGTGTCGGAAACGGGAACGTATGCCTCCGGCTGGTAGTAGTCGTAGTACGAAACAAAATA
>JBKJSQ010000138.1:0-3026 GCA_046594495.1 Minisyncoccia bacterium
CAATAGTCTCAGACTCGACCAATGTTACTTTTACACTATCGGGATCATCGGTGCTATTTCTCGCGGCGATACGCGCGGCTGCAATCCAGCCTGCGCTGCCGCCGCCAATGATCACGATATGCTGCACCCGTTCGCCCATCACCTTCTCCCATTCCACCATTCCACCATTCCACCATTCCACCATTTTTATAGTGCAATTTTCATATGGTCGCCATCAATTTTCGTTGCACCACTCTGGTATTATTGCGCCTTATTTTTGACTCGTAAACGAAAATGAGCTGGCTTCCGCCCAGATCAATATGTCATACCATCCGGAGGCGAACTCGGCCGCTTTATTGCCGGCCGCCGTGTGCAACAATTTGCAGCATATGGACCTAGGTGGGTATAACAATTTCATTAGGCAACAAGTCATGGATTTTAACATTGGTATCATCGGCGCTTCGCGAGTTGCCATTTATGCACTGATTGCGCCCAGTCAGGTTGTCTCTGACGTCTGCATTCGTGCCGTGGCTGCCCGGGATATTAGTCGTGCCCAAGTCTATGCAAAGCAGCATGGGATAGCTCGAGCCTTCAACAAATATGCATTGCTTATATCTGACCCCGAAGTTGACCTAGTTTACATTGGCACCCCTCCCCATACTCATGCACGATTGGCTTTGGATGCGATTGCCGCCGGTAAACACGTGCTCGTGGAAAAGCCTTTCACAATGTCTGTTGCCGAAGCTTGGAGTGTTCACGAGGCTGGTCAAGCGGCCGGTGTCCAGGTATTTGAAGCAATGCATTCTCCTCATCACAGCCTCTTTAAGAGAGTTTTGGAGATTATTAACAGTGGAGAAATCGGAGCGGTCAAACGGTTGGCCGCATCATTCAACGCGCCGATCGAGAAAGATGACCCGTTCCGCTGGGACGTCACGCTGGGTGGTGGTGCGTTGATGGATTTGGGCATATATCCATTGGCGTGGGTTAGGCGGATCGCAGGAGAGGACTTTCATGTTGTCCAGGCAGATGCTCAGCTGCGAAACGGAGTTGACGTCGCATTTTCTGCCACAATTAGATTTGCGAATGGAATTGCTTGCGACATTAACAGTTCAATGGAATCCGAGGTGGCTGCGGCTCGTTTGCAAATTGAGGGCGATCTTGGGACAATGGAGGTATTAAACCCAATTGCCCCTCAGCTGGGGCATTCGTTAATTATCACGATCGATGGGCATGCTCGTGAAGAGATTGTCGCTGGCCCAAGTACATATGAGGCGCAGTTAATGGCGGTACGCGATGCGTGTCTTGGCCAAAGCACTTATCCATTCCCGGATTCTGATTACATTGACTCCATGGCGGCGATAGCAAAGATACGTGCAGCGTTCTGACCAATGTCCACGCTCCGGGACTATTTATAGCTGTTCCGTTTTGCGCCCAATTTTTGCATTCGGCACCCACCCATATCAGCATGCAGGCGGGCTGGCAGAAATGGAAGTGTTTATCCCTTCTGCTACTGGTCCGTCCTATGCAACCACCGTATGAATGCCGACTAATTTTGCCCAGTCACCCATCAGTCTGTTAATTGTCAGTGAAGCGAACATAGATGGCGCAAACGTTACGACCACGAAATCAACATGAGGTAATTGCAGGAACACCGGGGTTTCCGGCTGAAAAGCATAAATGCCTTGAAGCTTCACTGTCCAGTTTACACCACAAATAGCCGCTAGCGCTGCCACCTCCCAAAACAGTAGGCCGTTAACAAAGGCGGAGAGTATGGGCAGCGATAACAGCGTATTGAATTGCGCAAGCGGATAGATAATGCTCTCCGCGCGCTGGTACGACGGTACTATGATAACTGCCAAGATGGTCAGCAGCGTCGAACTCGCTGCGGTCAGTTTCCACTGATCTTTCGCGTCGCCGATGAATTGCTCGAGAAAGTCGACGGAATACAAAGCGGCTGAACTGATCAGTACATCATTGAACATCGTGATGACCGCCGCTGCGACCATTGCGGAAAAGGCCCCCAACGCCAAGCCTTGCAAATCCTGAGCGACCAGCATTCTTTATACCGCATTATTGACGTCGCCGAAAAGTTTGAACGCGACAATGCCCGGAAGCACGACGATTGGCGGGACGAACAGAATACGGACTGAGGCTGCCACAATTACCCCTTTATTACGCCTCTTTGACAGTCAGTGCAGCAATCATCCGTTGCAAGATATTCTGATTGGTCGACCATAAAAAATCTTGCTGAAGATCATGAGTGTAAACAATATGTGAAACGGTACCGCCGAGTCGGGTGCCCTGATCATTGTCAGCACCTCGACTGGAACGCCGGAAAGATCTAAATCAACGGCTGCTATCGCAAGGTTTACGGCTAGCATGGCTAAACCGATAATGCCGATGCCAAAATATGTGGGCATCAACGCTACATCGTGAAATGCTACATCGTGAAATTCATTCAATATGGTGTAAAATAAAGAAATTATGGTAAGCACAATGACAAAATAGTTTAGGCTGATTTTGGTACTGAATAGCAACTGCATGAACAGATCGACCGAATACTTGGCTGCGGGCAGATAGATCAGCACATGGCCGAGGAGGAAAGTGCAGAAATGAGGGTTCTGATACTTTTGCCGTGACAGCGCTTATCAAGCAGCTCGGTCACCGATGTGCAGTTATTCCGTAATAGATAGGGATAAAGACATAGCGAGTAGTAGCTACCCGACAAATGCGCACATTCTCCACCACGCGAGCAACGCTATCTGATTGCCCTTTATGCCGAAAAGTTGGTCAGTCGATAAGATCGTGAGCGCTATGAACCTGTTATTTATAGCCAACTGAGGCCGCCACTTTCCAACAAGACTACTTTGCTCGATCCGTCCTACGTTTCTGCATGCCGAACCTAGAGCCATGGGATGCCGATGAACGCAGTGATTTCGATGCAAACCCGAATTTACGTCCCGTTCGAAGTCGGTAAAACTCCTGGCATCTGCCTCTCCCTGTTTGGTGTCTAATACCGTGTGATGTGCGTCGTTTAGATTTGACCG
>JBKJSQ010000034.1:0-2610 GCA_046594495.1 Minisyncoccia bacterium
GGCGCCTATCAATCGGTAGACTACTCGTTAACGAGACAGCGTAGAGCTAGCTCTGATACCTTGCTGGCTTGCTCTACTCTTACCGGATCGAGGCGAAAACTGTCCTCGAATCCGTGCACGCTGGGTACAACGAAGCGTATTCGGCTTGTGGCTCCGCTGACGCCAATGTCAATGGCCGAACTGCTTTGCTCCGAGAAACGGAGCTCCCCGCTAGTTCGAAAGAACAACTGCACACTGTCAGCTACAGATACTTGAACCGCTCCCGTGATCTCAAGCAACTTGCATGAACGAAGTACTACTGGCTTTCCTGTGACAAATGCAAGCTGGACATCCCTGCCCGCAGACAGTGAGAGTTGGGTGGCCGTCTTTTCTTGGATTCTCGCATTTGCGACTCTCAACTCCTTAGATAGCGGATTCAGGCGCCAGAAGACACCTGCGGTTGATCGGGTCCCCACCTGCTGTATGGCAGCGGAGTACGCTCTGCTCGGCCGATCACCAAGCTTGACCAGAATCACGCCCTTACTGAATTTGACCGATTCGGGATGGGGCCAGACCGGCATTGACAACATTTCTGGAACGGTTCTCTGCCTATTCTCACGACTAACCATGATGAAATTTGGATAGCCCAGCACTTCCATCACGGCTACGACCCGCCGAGGATTGCCGCCGTCCCACCCAAAAAACGATGCGCCAAACGTACTGGTTGGCGGGATTGGATATATGGATGGAAAATCCAGGCCGCCGTAGACATCCAACTCGTAGGATTTTGCCCGATCGAAATTCTCTATCTGCCCAACGGCGCGCTTGTAGATTTCGAATGCCAACTCCTGATCCCGATCGAACTGCAGGCGCTTAGCCGACTGAAGTGCTGAGAATGCATACAAGCTCTGCAAAGCGACCGCCGCTGTGAGCACGAGTCCAACTGATCGAATCGAACTACTTCTGCTGAAGACCGCGAAGGTGGCAACCAGAAAGACTGCGTAAGGAACGCCGAGCAGAGACCGAAGTGGCAGCAAACCACCAGTTAGAAGATTTAGCACGAATGGCGAAGCCAAGACGCCAAAACTATACAAAGCTGGGACGATCGGCCACCACTTTGTCGGGCGAGACGCCTGGACAGCCAAAGCTGCCAAGCCTACCAAAATCAACGCGGGAATTGCTACATAAGAATAGCCAAAAGCCTGGGCGCTGCCCGCATAGACTCGCCACATTGATTCGAAAGACCTACGGAAGACTCCTGCCGGATCGCTAACGAGCAATTCTGGTCTTAGGAAATCGCCGACATATGCGAGTGACACACCAAGCGCCACGCGCAACGAATATCCAGCGATCTCGCTCAGCAGCGCCGAAGAGACAAGTACGGCAGCAATCCATGCATGCCAAGCCACCCACGCACGCAGCGGAATCGTTGGCAGGGTCACCATGCGGTGTAGAACAAGCCCGAGGTAGGTCGCAAAGGCAAACAGAACGACGCTCTGATAGGCACCGATCGCAATTGCGATTAGTGCCGCCTGCCCGAGGAAAGAGCCTACTTTCCATCTCGAAGCGGCCCCCTCGGCTGCAGCGCGATCAAGATCCAGCGCAAAGAGATAAGCAGCGGTACTCGATGCCACCAATCCGATACCGCGGCCAACGGTGTTCGCCGCGAAATTCGTCATGTGGAAAATGGTCGGGAACCCACAAAAGAGCACGAACAACAAGTAGGTCCGGAAATCGTTCAGCCCGATGTGATGGGCCTTGGCAATAAATAGGTAGCCAACGCTACAACAGATTCCAAAGAAGAAAAGGGGAAAGAAGACCAGTGTCGGCTGAGGGATTACAAACGAGTTGATCAGATAGAGCAGCCATCTACCTTGGCTTGCCCACGCCACCGGATCCGAATTGACGGCATTCAGCTCATCATCAATTGACAAGGAAAAGCCTGACAGGGCGCTGAAATAGAAAAGGACAAAGACTCCCATAAGAAGCAACAACGCGCGCGTATCTTGGCTCCTCCCAAGTGAGTTACTCGGGCCCAGTTTGGTTGCGATGGATGCATCTTGCATGATTGTCATTTCGGAAAGCGCCTCCGGTTGGCCGCTGACTGGATCGCTCGCGCAGGGCTGATTGAGCGCGGCAGACAATGCCGAGCGGATCTGAGAATGGATCCTATCAGCCATAGCAAGCCGAGCTAGGTTACCGCACAAAGTCGACCGGCGAAGCCACTGAAGAAGGTTCAGAGTTTCATATGGGTTTGGGTGTTCTTGACCACCGCTTCTGATATATTCTTCGGCTTTGTTGCTGGCGCCAATGCTGGCGCGCTCGGCCGTGATTGTTCACAGTACGGGCTTGCCATTGTCCCAAAGGCGAGCGAATGAGCATTTGAGCTGATCGACGGTACTCAGGCGAGCATGATCGCTGGGGGAGGATTGGCTGCTTGGGTGATGCAACAATCTTTCCGAAGTGTGTCCTCATCGGCATTTCGTTATGGACATACTCAAACGATCTTGCGGCCCGAATGTCTGGCATCATGGGCAGGAATCACTAGGGCTGCAAGATGCCAATCCATCCCGACATCCCTAGTGATTCCTGCCCATGATGCCAGACATTCGGGCCGCAAGATCGTTTGAG